>NZ_JADPKQ010000154.1:0-8350 GCF_023074015.1 Bradyrhizobium sp. 142 | reverse complement strand
TTGGTCGTCGAAGATTCTTGGCTGTATCAGCTGGATGACGTTATCGTTGGACACGGCATATCGCTCCTTCGGTGGAGAAGTGGAGGCGTCAAGCACCCCCACGATATGCCGCCTTCCCGATTCCCGCCGTCACCAACTTTGGGCGATAGCTCTACGCGCGATGGGTTCGCGGTGTCGTCAACAAGCCGCGTACAACGGCATGAATAAATGGAAGCTCCTCGCGGAAGCAGAATACTGGGAGCACTTGGCTGAGCTTGAGCTGTCGTCCTATTTCCAACAATGCAACGCCGCTTGTTCAAATGAAAGAACAGAGCCTCAAGCACGCACAGAAGCGAATGACGACTCGCGCTGGGAGACGATTGCCGCTGAAGGAACGGCGACCACGAATGACGCGCAGTGTGCGCTTATGCCCCTATGAGCAAGAAGCTCATCCTGGCCATCGAAATGTGGCTTGGTCCAGCGCGCGGCTGTCGGCGGCCTTACTCTTCTGGCCTATATGTCGCGATTTTGCGCGCGCCTTCCCAAAGCTCGACATCTTGGCCGTTAACGAGCTGCTTGGCTCGTTCGCTCGCCGTTGGTTCGTCGGCGCAATGGAGTTCAAGGCGAAGCTGAATGTGGCCGTCCGATCCAAGAATGTAGGCTCGATACTCCGGCATGAGTTTGCTCCAAAACATCAGTTCCGAAGCTGAAACCAGAAAGAAAGTACAACAACATCAAGAAGCTGTCCATTTGATTAGGACGATACTCCCACCCCCGTCCACGTGGGCGCTGCTCACTCCTCAACTGCGTCCTGGAGCATCCCTTAAAAAACGGCCTGGCTTGGAACGCTGAGGAGGTGCAGGCGCAGCTACATTTTGTGATTGAACCGAATTAACTGTTTTTAATTCATTTAAATACGCCAAAATAACCTTCGCCTGAATAATATCATACCAGTCCAGAAGATCATGAGGTGGATGTTATGCCTGCGACAGAAGATGATGACCGGCGTGAATTCTTGAAAACCTGCGGCAAATTCGCCGCTGTAACGCCGCCCGCTATGACCTTGCTCCTATCGACCTCACTCACGTCAAACGCCATCGCTGCGTCTGGCGCAAGAGGTGTGAACGGAGGTGGGGCAGAGCACCATCACCATGAGCACCACTACGAACACCATCATCATGATCGGGACGACGATTAGCTGCGGCCCGGGCACTCCGAGCCTGCCTTGGCGATGTCGTGCCGCGTAATCACACTGCGGCCATCGGGCAGCGGGATGCGATCAGCAAAGACCCCGCTGCGGGCCTCGATTTCTCATCCTGCTTCGCGCTACTACGGTTCCTGGTTGTTGGCTACTTCTCGCGCGGCCAAGCTAAGCTCAAGCTCAGTGAGCTTTTCGACCAAGTGCTCCACGATTTCCTCGCAGTCCGATGGTGTTAGTGAGTGCACGCCTCGCGAGGCCAGTTCGTTCTGGAGGATCGCCGCGATCATGGCTTTAACGCTCATGGGACTACCGTCAGAAAAATTGATCATCAAGAAAATCAATCTGAAGTAGACGCCCAAGATCGATGATGCGCAACGTCCGTAGGACTACGGACAGTGCGTGGGCCGCAGCGCACAAATAGATGATGGGTCTTCTTCTTCCGCCCGCGCGCGTGGTCTGGCGCTACTTCTTGACCAGTATTCCCATCGTTTGCGCCATTCGCCTCACCGATCCGGCGTGGCGGCCCAGTTCCGCTGCTATCTTCGTTGTGCCAACGCCCTGCCGAGCGAGCTTGACCAATCGCTGGATCTCGCGGTCGGCCCATTGCTTTGGCTTTTGTGTTTTCATGGTACGGCACTCAACCTGCCGCCCTGCCTACCAGTCAGCCTGGTTGCCGACACTTGGGAAATTTACGGGTTGTCCGCCTCGTGGTAGTCACCGCGGGCCACCTGCTGTCCCAATCGGGATACGCCTCGGTGGGCAGAATAGCGTGGAGCAATCCTTCGCCGCCGCGGCGGCAACGGGTCTCGTCGTGCTATCGTTGGTATCTTCCTGATGATGATGTAGCAGAGCCACTGCTCAGAGGAGCGAGGCCCGCGCGCCGGGCGCATAGCATCTTCTCGCGGCGCACCCACGCAGCATACTTCTTTGCCGTCCAATCCCGCTCTTCGCGCCACCTCCTCGAAATCAACCTCGGTTCGCTTGGACAGGAACGTCGCCTATGCCACCAAGAACGAGCGCGTGCGCTCGCGAAGGTCGTGGCGGTGCCGGACGTGCATTCGCCGGGGCGCGATCCCGGATAGAAGCCGCAGCTCCATTGTCATGGATCGCTCTCGATCGGATTGCCAGAGCGCAGGCCGATGCTGCGTCAACACCGAAGCTCACGTCGCCCTAACCGCAGCGGCCCCGTACTGGAACTTGGGGCAGGGCCGCCTGCTCTCCGGGCCCGGGGCTGGGGGACAGGTCAAACCCGGTTAGCACGGGCAAGTCTACGCCAGAGTTTCAGAAGGAATGATTGTTCAAAAGAGGCACCTCTCTTGAACGTGTCCTACTCTCTCTGCGAGTGTCGGTTCAACCGAGCATCCACATCGTGAACGCGGCGCATAGGCAGATGATGCCCACAATAGTCATCGCTGCAAACCGCTCGGTTCGATCCATAGCGATCAGCTTTCGGGGCGCCCGTGCCTCATAAATGTTCAAGAAGCCGCTTCGGCCCCTAAGTTCCGCGTGTCCCAATCTCAGACCGGTTTGCCGTTTAGGGCAGCACTTTGGTCCTCGTTATGGGGTCTAGCTAGAACCTTTATACGTGGTTCCGAGTTTTCACGATGACAGGTGCGTAGATGGAATAGCCTCGCTTTATTTCCACTTGAGCATACTGTCCGGCCATTAACGGCAGACGACAGGCGCCGCTGACTGAGAGTTCTTTGCGCTCCCGCCACAAGGATGGGAGCGCGCTATGCCGCACAATGACAACCTCCTTCTCGCATCACTGTCTCCGGGCGATCTAGCTGCCCTTCAACCCCACCTGAAGCTCGCGCATTTCGAGCAGGACCAGGTGTTATTCGAGGCGGGCGACACGATCGACGCAACCTATTTTCCGACCAGCGCAGTCATTTCCATCGTGGTCACGCTGTCGAGTGGCCAGGTCGTGGAGGCCGCGATGGTCGGCCGAGACGGCGTGATTGGCGCGTCGGCCGCGCTTGATGGCAAGATGGCATTAAGCCGGGCGGTGATCCAGCTGAGCGGCGAGGCAATGGTTTGCGGCCTGGCGGGGCTCAAGGGTGCGGCCATGCAGAGCCAGGCGCTTCTTTCACTGCTGATCAGACACGAGCAGACCCTTTACGCTCAGGCGCAGCAATCCACCGCCTGCATGGCGGCGCATCATGTGGAGGCCCGCCTTTGCCGCTGGCTGCTCCGGTCGAGGGACCTTTCGCAGAGCGATACGCTTTTATTCACGCAAGAGTTCTTAGCGGAGATGCTGGGTGTCAATCGAACGAGCGTGACGGTCGTGGCACATACGCTTCAGCAGGCCGGAATAATCAAATACACCAGAGGCAAGATCCGGATCACCGACCTTGAGGGCCTACGGGATGCGGCCTGCGAATGCTACGAAACCGTGAAGTCGCAGTACAAGAGCCTGCTCGGTGGGGATCACAGCCCGCCGATAACTCACATTCCTTCGTAGGTGAAGAGGTGAGCCAATTGGCAAGCCCCGATGGGCGCGCCAAAATTAAGGCGCAATGTAGGGAACGCCACATAATTTTGCGCGTTTACGTACCTGATCCAGCGAGCCGATCTCAAGGGCCTTCCCTTTCAGCTCCGAACGTTATTGTTCGGCCAAGGGAACTGATCAGAAACCCACAACCGCAAGTCCCTCGGAGGCTGTCATGGATGGTTCTCGAAGCGAGCGCGCACGCGCGAGGGCACGTTACCTTTTGGCTCAAATCGCACCCCTGCCCGATGATACCGAAGTCCAGCGCTTGCGCGAATTATCCATGGATTACATTCGCGAGGCCGAAAGTCTCGAACGAAAGGGTGTCACCACGCGGGAGCCCGGCGAACAAATCTCCGCAGCCCTGGATGCGATAGCCCAAGACTTTTTTGCTCGTGCTCGTCAAAACCGGTCGAAAGAGTAATCCGTCCCGCGTGTCCACAAACCTGTGGAAGTCCATTGTCGCGTGCGCAGGGTAAGACTTGCGGTCAGCCCTGACGATTGGTGGTCGTTCCAAGCCGTCTGCTTGGCGCTGGGTGAAGATCGGTTTCGGTCGCCTTAAAGGCCGCATCAGCTCGGACGCCGCCAGTCGCCCGCTTGGGTCAGGCCACTGAGGCCGGAGTTAGCGGAGTTAAATGTCGGCCCCCTTGTTGCTTAGGTCGCCACGCTCCTCTGCACCCTGCAATTCCCTCTGCGCTTGCTGCCAAAACTCGTCTTCGCGTCCTTCGGGTCTGCCCGCCTGCTCCCACAGTTCGAACGCGCGTTTCCTTATCTGCTCTTCTGTTGGGTGAGCCATGATGAATTCTCCCAGAGTGCAGGTCCCGCCTTTGGCAGGAGGCATATAAGGGCGGCACCGGTGCCAATTTATTGTGGCCCGAAGAGCCAATTCGGGAATAGGAGAGTTCGTTCCTTGCTTTCATCTATGCCGCCGCCGATCTTCCGTCTCCGCCCCGCGCATAACGATCTTGAGCACAACATCCGGCAACGGCCGCTGTAACGCCTTCGCCTTACGCCATGGCGCGCGCACCCAGACATCGCGCTCTCTTCATTGGTCGTCAGGATCACCGGCATGGTCTTTAGATGGCGCGCCGGGTCAGTTGCGAAGAGGTGTGGCCAAATGAGACGGTAGGGGCGGTTCCTTTCGTGCCACGTCAAGCATCAGTAAATCTATGCCGCAAAGCGCAGGCTGATCCTCACATTCGACATGAGTAAAAGCTGAAAAGCTCTGCTACTTTACGTTGATCTGCCGCGAAGTCTTTGCGCGGCAACTGCAACGATGATCCATTGTTCTGTGAGGACACAACGTTGAGTCGACGCGCAGTTGGAAGATCCGAGACCCACGAATTGCAAGAGATGGCGCGGATACTGGCGAACCTATCCGAAGCCGCGCAACGACTTCCCGAGGGATCAGAGCGACATAGTATATTTAGGGAGATCGAGGGATTTCAAAGACGGCTGGCGACGTTAGTTGCGCGCCATCCAGGCTGAAGTCCTGTCGGGGCGGATTTCCAGACCAACGTCTTGGTCTCCTGGTTCGGCTCTGGCGCGAATGCGGCGGAGCTGCTGGCCGCTCCCTGGCTTGAGCCACATGCCGCCAGTGCGGCGATGACGTATTGCGTATGTTGGTGACCGGCGGGCCGCCGGTCCGGAGCGGTGGCACATGTTAAAACATAGATTGTCACCTACGGCAGGACTCTCCTGGCTCACAAGCGTTTTTCCGCTTCAGCCAGCAATAAGATGGTTGAAGCCGTCATGTGAAGGACATAAGCGACCAACTCATCGGGAGGCTCAGGTCTCGCTTGCGTGCCGGAGCCGTGACCAGCTTGGCGATTCCGCGCGGTCGGAATACCCGACTGAAGAACGCTCCGAAGGCCAGCAAAATGGCCTTGCCAGAATGCATGCTCGGCGACGCCTGATTACGAGGTCGCCATCTGGGTTGCTGTAAACGGCCATGGCATCCTGCTGACGCACAACAACGGAATCGGTGTCCCGCCAGCTAAAATCTTCGGTGTTATCATTCATGGGTTGTGCATCCTGCGAATCAAGGAGTTCACTACGCTGACACAATGCAGGGTAGCAACGCGAGGATTGGGCGCTGGTCGATGAAGTTCAGCGCGTCTGTGCGCCCATGTTCGTGCTCTTCGACTTTCAGGGATTTGGGCGACAGATCTATGAAGACATCGTTCGCCGGTTCGAGAAAGGTGAAGCCACCTGATATGGGCGAAGCAAAGGTAAAGCAGAGTGCTACCGCGAAACTCATGGAAAAGTTTCCCGCGTGCGCCTTTTGCGCTGGCATCAGGGCGACGACTACACGCGAGCATATGCCGCCTAAAGCTCTTTTTGACAACTCGCACCGGCCTGACAGGCTGGTGATGCCAGCTTGCTCCGAATGCAATCGAGGCACTAGCACGTCCGATCTCGTCGCGGCGATGGTTAGCCGTTGGGATTTTTACGCCAACGACCAATCGCAAATCGATCATTCGAAGCTGTCGGCTCAGGTAAAGCGGCAAGCGCCCGAGCTCGTTCGCGAATGGTTATCCGCAGATTCGCCAGCGCAGCAACGAAAGGCGCGACGACATTTAGAAAGCCACGGCGTCAAAGTTCCGTTCGGAGCGCGCCTCACAACTATCGGTCCAACGACTATCCGACATTTGAACGTCTTTGCGCACAAGCTCACGCTGGCGCTGTATTTCGAACACTTCAAAAGGCCGTTAAACGCTGCAGGCCGCGTGCAAGCAATTTGGAAAACGAAGGAAGATTTTTTCCGCCTGCTGAATCTGTTCGACGGCTACAACGCACTGATTCAGGGGCAGTGGAACGCTGCCGAAGTCTTCGAGTATCGCTTTGCGAGAAATACGCAAGAAGGTCTGTTCGGTTGCTTCGCAAGGTTGCGACAAGGTCTTTTCTTTCTCGGATTTGCCATCGAAAGCGACGCCACTTTGGAAGCGAATCCCGAGCTGGATGGAATTTAGATTAAGCCGGACAACCTTTTGGAAGATGGCGCGGCTCCGATCTTCCTTTTGATCGTTGGCGTACCCATCGACAGAACCAGCAGGTCGTGCAGGACCTATCTCGCGCATTTCGCCGAACGTGATTTTTTGCCCAATTGTTCCAGGTTTAACCTTTTGCGCGGGCATCAAGTTTAACGAGCGATGTTTGTCGCGAAGTCAAAAAGCCCGGATATGCTGCGACCAATTCATAAGCACGAAACTACAGGGACGAAACGGCATCGGTCGAACATTATCGACGATCCTTGCCTGAACACAGGCATTTCAAATGATCCGATACTCAGCCTACGGGTCTTCGAATTATCGGACGCGACTTTCGCTGCCCGATCCGGACCCTCTAAAGACGGCCTATTGTGAGTTGCTGGAGCTACGTGAGCGCGTGAGACGCGCCGAGGCCATCGCTGCAAGGCAGCCTAAAACGACATCGCGACGGGGAGCGACTGCGACGGTGCCGGTGAGCGGTGCCAGCTTGGGGCCGTTCCTTCGATAATCCGTTCGCGCTGCCGGGCACGACGCTGGCCGCTACATCGCCAGCCTGCCCAAGGCCGAGCACGATGCGCAGGAATGGCTGGCGGCGATGGAGGCGCTGCTGCTGGTCGTTGAGCGCGGTGGGCCGACGATGCTCGCCCGGATCCTGCGGGCGGTGAACGCCGGCAAGCCGAACCCGGACGTGGGTGCGGCCTCACGGTAAACAATATCTCTACCTCGTCCGCAGATTCTGACTGGACTTTCCGCGACAGCTTTCATCGATCTCTCAGAAATGGCGCATAGACTTGAGCCCTATGGAGAAGCGAGCCGCACACCGTCAGCGCGTATTCAAAGCTGCAATGATCGAGTTTCCCGGAGGCGCCTTCAGTTGCGTCGTCCGAAATCTGTCCGATATCGGCGCCCAATTGGACGTGCCCAGCGCATCTGGCATTCCGCACGAGTTCACACTGATCATTCCGAGTGCGCAGTTCCAGTTTCCCTGCCGCGCGGTGTGGCGCTCGGAGCGACGGATCGGGGTTGCGTTTTCCTGATTTTCGCTCTCGTTCTTTCGCTCCGGCCGGCCAACTGTGAGACGGCCGTTACTTCTCTAGTTCCTGATTTGTGATCGGCGGGGTGAGTTGGTAGGCAAGCATCGCTATTTCTGCCTGTGCCTTTTCAGCTCTATCGAAATAGTCAGGGGGCCAGAACGTGCAGGGCGCGCGCCTTCTCGGGATTCGCATCCGCGACGCGATCTCGGCCTGTCGCAAGTAATATTCCGGAGATGCCACGCCCCTATTCCCCTCAAGGTATTCCTACTCGCAATAGAGCAGGGCTCCGAAAGTAGCTATCTAGTTCTGGGAACTGTACAAAATTGCACCGAGCGGATTGATTCCCGCAAGCGGCAAACCGGCATCGGCGTTGGGATCATGAACGCCGGCAGGGTTCCACCGGGCCACGGCGGAAATGGGCGAGGGTGTACCGGGACCGAGCGGTCCCGGATTACGCTTTCGCTCCATCCGGGCTTGTATGGGGATGTGGTTGTCAAGGGGAATGATTGATCAGGGCATGCTTTGCTCATGGTTGTTGGTGTGGAGTGCGATGCACTCGCGATGGCGTTTTCGTTCCGATGGTTGACCGCTGCGCCAGACGCAGCCGCGGTCAAGGCTGGCCGCAGGCCACCGCCGGAGGCGGCTCGTAGCGGCC
>NZ_JADPKQ010000022.1:0-8589 GCF_023074015.1 Bradyrhizobium sp. 142 | reverse complement strand
CGCCTCGCAGCATCGAGGTCCTCATTGATCCGAAACTCCTGCCCGAGCTAATCTGACCGCCGGACCCAACCCGTCAAAATCACTGTGCAGAGCCACTAGTTCATTGCAGGTTTGGCTTGCGGAAGACCTGGGCGTGGCGGCATTCCAAGGACGAGCTGCGACAGATATGGAACGCCGCGAACAATCGAGCGCACCGTTAGCGCGATCGCAATAATCGCGGCCCCGAGCATACCCGCGATGATCAACCGGGTCGTGAGATCCCAAAGTTCTCCGAACTGTACGAAATCCATGAGACGGAACACGGTACTCTGGACCAGGTAGAGCAGCAGCGTGGTCTGGCCCAACTCCACAGCGATAAAGCGGGCCATTCGATTTGAACGGCCAACGCTCCAGCATTGCAGCAGGAGTTCGATAGCGATTGCTGAGGCAGCTGCAGAGCCAACAAACATCAGAAGCACGTTTTTAGCCGACCGAAAATCGTGAATTACCCCAAGATTATTGTAGACATAGGTATCCTTGCCCCAAGCTAGAAAGCATACGCAGGTCACTATCGAGAGAAATAAAATCAGGAGCGGCTTGTGATGTCGCGATGTACGCGTCCATCGTTCTCTCGATTGAGCAAGCAAGAAGCCGAAGCAGAAGAACGGGTAAGTGAATCTGATCAGGGGTGATATGGAGAATGTCAGAGGCGCGAGTGCGACCAGTATGGCTAAGCCAGATATGACCCACCATTGGTGGTTTAGCCTGGTAGAAATCTTGAGGAGAAGGTAGGAAACAAACGTGGCCCAGATGAACCAATATGTGCCAGCGAAATCGTCTACAAATTCCAAAAGTCCGCTCGTTAGGCTGGGCGCGCGCCACAATGCCGCCAGCTTAGCTGTCTCCATGAACGTCCACCAAAACAGCATCGGCAGCAAAAGCTGCTTCGCACGGTCGCTGGCGGCTCGAGTGAACGACTTTTGCAGCAGCGATCGAGAAGAAAGATATCCGCTTATCGCCATAAAGAGTGGCATGTGAAACATATAGATCGATTTGTAGTACGGCGAATACCAAAACCCGTCGTCTCGGTAGATGACATACTGAATCAGGTGCCCAACGATCACCAAAACAATGAGCGCACCTTTCGCGAAATCTAAGCTTAGATCTCGATCGTTTGTCTCTGTCGTGCGCGAGCTCGGGGCGATCGTTCCAGTCACGCGTAGCAATATATCAAACATCTAGATATCTGTTGTTGATGAGCCGGTGGCCCGTTGTCCGCTTCTTCTGCCTCATTTTTGATCCAAACGAAAGGTGATGGCGGAAGTTTTTGGAAGGCGAATAAGTTCAGCTTGTTAGGCCTTGAAGATGGAGCTGGTCGAGCGTCTCTGAATGCCTCGCGGAACTTTGCGGCAGAGCAGATATCTAATTTGAGATATTGGTGTAGCAGTACGGGGGCACGGCATACTACTTGCAGACGCGGTTCTAGGTGGAAGACTGTCGCGCTCAGTCTCCCACTCAGCCCGACGCATCTCAGACCCGGCAGATGCGTCGGGCTTCTTCGGTTGGCCCAGCATAGTTGACATTTGGTCCGTCACCTTCGCTTGCCGTCGAGGCGCTCACGTCAAATAGGGGCTTCTGATAGCTGAACTCGGGCACTCGCCCGCACTTCCGCAAATGCTTCGTCCATAGCGCCGGTCGCCGGCCAACCAGCCGGTGTGATATCTCTCGTCATCGCGTTGCTCCCCTTTGGAATCAGCACCCCGAGCCTACCGGCTCAAAATGGCAACGCCGACCTCTTCAGAAATTCAACAGAACCCGGGACATCCCCACCGCTCGTTCCTTGACGGCTTTCGTCGCAAAGCCGCCCGCCGGAGTGATTGTTGCTGCACCTATGCTGTAAACGGCTCAGGCTCGATCGCTGCTGCACAATCTACGGTCCTAACAAAGTCCGCACCTGTGCGGCTGGGTACGTGGCCACCAAGAAGCCATACCACACCATTTGACTCCATTCCGCTGCGAGCTCACCTTCGGCAGACCTCAGAGTGAAAACTTAGATAAGCCAGCTCGACCAGATTCGCTCGCGACTGCGAGGTTCTATGGTCAAAGGTGCTGCTCGCACTCACGTGTTGTGGATCGAGGAGGGCAGCAGGCGTTCTCCGCACATCAGCCGACTCGGCGGGTCACAGATAGTGTTGGCCTTCAGGCTTCACCTTCATGATCATGGCCTCAAAAATCTGACCATTTCGGCGGCAAGCGAGGACTCACGCCAGTGACTTGCGGCGATGCGGTCGCTAGCAACAGTTTCTCTCGTGTGCCTACAAGTTTAGCTTGCTCGGGCTGAATTCAACGTTTCGGTCAATGACTCCTCGAATATGTCTAGGCCTTGTCCCAACGTTTCTTGGTCGATCGTAAGTGCAGGCAAGAACTTTACAACCTGATCGGTCGGTCCGCATCGCTCGATAATCAATCCCTTTTCAAACGCTCTATGTGACGTCGCCTCTGCGATTTCGGTCGTTTTGCAATCGAATCCGCATACCATGCCCCGTCCACGAACAGCAAACTTGTTTCCGTGCTGGTGCGCGATAGCATCGAGTCGACGCCGCATAAATGCGCCCAAGCGTCGGACCTGTTGCGAGAACGTCTGGTTGCGCCAATACAGATTCAAAGCCGCTTTGCCAGAAACGAGTGCAAGGTTGTTTCCTCGAAACGTCCCCGTGTGCTCGCCTGGTTCCCATGCGTCAATCGCTTCTTTGATCAGGAGCATCGATAGTGGCAAACCGTACCCACTTAGCGATTTCGACATTACAACAATGTCTGGCGACAACGCAGCGAACTCGAAACTGAAGAACTCGCCTGTACGGCCACAGCCCATTTGGATATCGTCAACTATGAAAATAGCTCCGACCTCTTTTGCCAAAGCCTGAATTGACTGCAACCATTCCTCACCGGCGACGTTAATGCCTCCCTCTCCTTGCACGGTTTCGACGAGAATGGCGGCTGGAAGATCAGTGCCACTGCTCTCGTCCATTAATACCTTTCGCACGTATTCCGCCGCACTGTGGGCGGAGCCAAGATACCCATCATAGGGCATGAACGTTGTGCCGGATAAGGGAATGCTGCTGCCTTTGCGGTAAAAGCGGTTACCGCTCGCGGCTATGGCTCCCAAACTTTGGCCGTGATATCCATTCGTGAAAGAAATGACGTTGTGACGTCCTGTGATCTTACGCGAGAGCTTTAGAGCTGCTTCAATAGCGTTAGCTCCCGTAGGCCCCGTAAATTGAAAGCGGTAGGAAAGATTCCGTTCACGAAGGATGACAGAGCTAAAGGTCTCCATGAATTCGACCTTTGCTGGAGTGGCCATGTCCAAGCCGTGGACGACCCCATCCGACTCCAGATACTCGCTGATTGCCGATTTGATCTCCTGATTGTTGTGGCCATAATTTAGCGCTCCAGCGCCGGACAGAAAGTCAATGACCTTTCGGCCACCCTCTGCGAACATAATCGAGCCGCGCGCCCTGCTGAAGACAGCAGGAAAGGAACGTGAGTACGAGCGCACGTTGGACTCTAGCATTTCGACTGTCTTCATTCTGTGCGGGTCGTGTCCTGCAACCATGTGGTCGTCTCCTCGACAAGAAAATCTGCCCGCGAACAAGCGCGCGGCCAACATCGTACAGGATTGGCAGACCATGAGCGCACGGTTCCGGCGCCTCTCGGCGTCCTTTGGGCTATGCGTAGGGCGTCTGAAAATCAGCTCCAACGGCTTACCCGAGAACCAGGCGGAATAAAGCTACTACGTCTAGTGGTTTCGTCCCCATCCAGCGCGGGCCCCGGCTAAGTCGTCTTTCGCGGGCAGGTTTGCTTAGCCGGCGCGCGATTGAAGAATTTGCGCATACTGCGCGGTTAGCTTGGAAGCGGGGAAGTATGCGGGCCGAAAAAGCTCATCGCGACCAGAGGGGCCGATGCGCTCCCGGCGACGGCGGAGCCCGCCAGCCGGAAGCGTGTGTTGGATGCTCACGCTCACGGACCCGGCGAGTGGAAGGGACACGGCCGCCGCGGATCTGGCCCGGCGCGCGGGCTTATCGCGCGTCCAGAGCCCCGCTTTGGGCCTTGCGTTTGGCCGGGACCGGCGCGGAGAGTGGTCGGCGTGGATGCGTTCGGCAGCAAAGGCGTGGCTTGAAATCGCTTCGACCAGTGGCATTTGTGTTGCCCTGCAACGGATGCGTAGGTTTCGGGTGCTTCGGCCCGCCGAAGGGTTGCTGGGAGCGAACGCAAGTTGGCGAGTTTGGCGTACACCACTCGATCCTTCGAAAGCCCAACATCGCCAAAATGCGGTCTTTGTGGCTTTTGTGAATTCCGCACCGATCGTCTCGACCGACTGCGTGATTTTGGCCGCGATCGCCGCGCCTTTCCTCCCACAAACTCCGGTGCCCGACCTATCTGGAGCGGTCGCACAAGTTTCAGGTGAGTTCTTTGTTCTAACGAGGTACTGCCGGGCAAGCCGCTGCCGTGGCACTTTCGCGCTAAGCTCAGCAAGGATCGTGGCACTGAAGGTAGGGCGCTCCTTCGTTAAAGCGAGGAGGGCCTCGCCTCGTCTGATTGCGCGATCATACCAGAGGCGCCTTGTCAGGAGCCCGACGTTGCAAGTGTTTCAACCAGATGCCGAAAGTGCAACAACAACGACAGGAATGCGGCAAGATCGAAAGGCGAGGACCGCCACTGGCACGCGGTAAGCACGGGCAATCGCGCATTGATCGACATCGTAAGCGCCGCGCGGGTGCGGCTTGGTCCAGACTGCTTCCCCATCTTTCACGCGTTCGTTCCACCACGATGCTCGCGAAGCGCTTCATCGACGCAGGCGATCAACTCCAGACTGGCAAAGGGTTTGGCAAAAAAGCCGGTTACGCCGGCGCTCAACGCGCGGGCTCGCGTGCGATCATCTGCGAAGGCAGTCATCAGGATGAATGGCGCAGCGTGGCCCTGGGCCCGCATCTGTTCCAAAAGTTCAAAGCCGCTCATCATGGGCATCTGCACGTCTGCAATGACACAGGACGTATCGTTCAATTGAGACGACCGCAAGAATTCCTCAGCCGACGCAAACGTACGAACGATGTGACCCTGCGATTTCAAAAGGTTGTTCAGTGCGTCACGAATCGAAGGATCGTCGTCGACAACGGAAACAGTTGAATACCTAGACAAGACGACCCGTTCTTAGTTGGGCGAAGGCGCTGGCCGACGCATGACGGCCAGCAGAAGGATGCGCGTGTACGACGAAATTGTAAAATCATACCTAGGTTTGTACCCTGAAACGGTCGGTCCCAATTCCCAGCCTCTCAGCCATCCTGATCAAATCGGCTAGCGATCGAGCTCCCATCTTCTTCATCACGTGACCGCGATAGATTTTGACTGTAATCTCGGCGAGCCCGAGTTCCGCGGCTACCTGTTTGTTCAATAGGCCGGCGGCGACCAGTTTCAATACATCCTGCTCTCGTGGACTTAGGGCCTCAAACAAGGACTGCAGCCTCCTAACCACCTTGTCTACACCTCGTCTCTTCCGATCCTGTTCGATAGCTGCGACTACGCCATCGAGTAGTTCCTGATCGCGAAACGGCTTGCTGAGAAAATCGATTGCTCCACTCTTCATGGCTTTGACGGTCATCGGAATATCGCCATGCGCGGTGATGAAAATGATGGGAATGTGAATCTTCAGTTTGGCTAACTCACTCTGGAGCTCAAGGCCGCTCAATCCCGGCAGCCTGATGTCAAGCACAAGGCAGCTAGGAACATCAGGGAGCTCGCTCTGGAGCATTTCCCGGGCCGATCCGTAAGCAACGACATCTAGACCGATCGAACGAAATAGGTTGACCAGCGATTCGCGCATTGAGAGGTCGTCGTCGACGAGGAAGACGCTCGGCCTCACCTCCGGCCCTACGACATTTGCGGCTTCCTTCCGCGGTTCAGAGCGCTTGGTCACGATAAGAGCCTCACTTGTACGATTTACAGTAGAATTGTCGCCTAACTACGACCTTTGATTGATCGCGAGCCTTTCGAGGCCCTTCGCGCAGTGCAAATCTTTGAGATTTTCCAGGTATGTGACGGGTCAGCCATTCGCGCCAGCGTGACGCATTACACGAAAGTCTAGCAAAAACCGCCCGACTGGTCGAGAACTGCCTTTCACGTCTGTCCGCCGTCGCGTCGGATCGGCCCCGCGGCATCGATCAAACGATCAGCAGCCGATCGAGAAGCACCGAATCCAGAACTTGAGGCGCTCGCTTTAGCATGGCGGCGCGTGTCGCCTGGCCTTCGCGAATGAGGCTGCAGCGGACGACCCATTATGCGGCTGAAGGATCAGAATGCCCGGCGCCTTGGTAGTTGAACGCGGGGCCGCGAACTGAGCGAATTGGCGCGATTGTGCCTGTGCATGCGCCCATCCCGCCGGCGTTGAGATCGGCAAGCGGCGTAGACTATCGCACCCGTACTAAGGAAAATAGATATCAGAACGAGTAGCAGCGGCATCAGCACATGAACTCTTCTTTTCCGTCGTCAGAGCGCCTCTGAGTTGCTCTTTGCGAGGGTGGGGAAAGCACCTTGCACCGACTTCGTACAACCTGACGCAAGGTGCGATTCAAGTCCTTTCCGTCATGTTTGTAGTAAAGATGCTCGAACTCGAGCTGCTGCAGGGGCGCTCACGTGCGTTCGTGTCGTTGCTTCCTTCACGAGGCTCGCACCCCAAGACGAGGCGGCGTAATCTGAATGGAGAGGCGGGACACGCTCCATTCGGTGTCCAGCTGCGGACCAGTTCGCCAAAAGGCAGTTGTATTTGCTCTCCTGCATCAGCCAAACAACCGCTGATCCAGCGAAAGAATCATTCTCCTACCAGAATTGGCGGACATCATAGGTTCGTGCCGGGCACCTTGAAGGTTCGCTCTTTGACCTACATAGGAACGACAGAACGCGCCCCGAGCGGTCAACCTGAAGCTGTTGTCAGACCTGCCAGTAGCTCATCGATTTTGCTCAGGGCCTACGGCCTAGGCAGGGTCATTACGGGCGGCCCGAGGCACTCCGTTAAGAAGAAAGTGCGTCGGGTTCGCCCCACATCGCCAGGACATCCGTGGTGACGCTGCCTCCAATGAAGAAACCAGCGCGGCAAAACTGAGGCTCGCTCAGCAAGGCAGAGTAGGTAGTGACTCCCTGCTACTTCCGCACCGGCCAGGAAGGGCTTGAATCGTTGGTAGCGTCAGGTTGTACGATGCCGGTGTAGATCTATCGAATTGGCAAAGAAGGCGTTCCGCTGTTCTTCATATTAATTGCAATTCTCTTCACCGGTTTTGGGTAGCTTACGCCTTGCTTGAACAGCGGTTCAAGCAGCGAGAACTCTCTCGGATCTATCGGCTTCGCATGGCCGGCACTCGCCCTCCTGCGAACCGCAGCGAGCGGCATTCCGATCAGCGAGGGCCTATACGGCGCTCGGTGAGCATCAGGGGTGCCTTTGTCGCGGGTCAGTTGCTCCATCAATGGGAGCAACAATGAAGAGAATAGTTATGAGCGCGGTTTCGCTCACAGTGGCTCGCAGATCTGCCCTTGATGCTGTGGTTCAGAGTCGATCACTGCATGGCGCCTTCCAACAATGGAGCCAGGAGTGAACGTCGATCTCGAAAACGGCACCGCGCTTGTCGGCCGGATTTCTAGCCTGAGCGCCCTTGCGGCGTTTATGTTCAGGGACTCGACCGAGCATCTTGCTTTTCCTCGGGCCTTAGTTAGAAGCACAACTTCATGGTCGATTGTGGAGCAAACTTCTTTGGCGGCAGTGCTGTTAAGCGTGGGCGAATTCTCGGGACCGGCTTCTGTGAGAAAGGGTCGTTCGACATGCCAGATATCAGCAAGGCGATCGCCGAGCTCACCTGATCGTCTGATCGCATTCAGAGCGGTTCGCACAATAGTCAACCAGGGAAGCGACATTCCGGTCAGCGTAAGTGCCCTGCCGTCCAGTATTCCTCGGCCGGCATCGACCTCAGATCTAGGGACTGCTCGGAGATCGACAGCTTCGTGCGGGCCTCGAGGGGAATAGGCTGAGCTGATACCGCGCCAGTGCGGTTTCAGCTCGAAAAAGCAATATCGGCCGCGCTTATGTCCGCGGGGTAGCCATCGAAGCGGCGGAAAGCCAGCTGTTCGATTTGCTGCAATGGACCGAGCGCTCCCAGCCCTAGTACATCCGATTTCGAGGGGCTCATGCTAACCAAGAAGCTGCTTCAGTTCTTTGGCTCAAGTCGCTCGATCAGGCGTTGTGGTTTATTGATCAGTCAATGTCCAAACGCGCCGCCGCATCATTGGATGCGTCTCGTTGGAGTTAGATCTCTGCTGCGATCGTGAATCAGCCTCGTGACTAGCGTCTGAGAGGCGTTGTCGAAGGGGCGGCCTTCCTCAAGTGCAATATTGTGTACGGCGGGCTCCTTCAAATATCGCGTCGGATACACAAGCTCTGTGCTTCCTTAGCTCGGTACCGCGACCTCAGTGTGAACCGCTCCGGGTTTGCCGGAGGCCATTTGGTTTAAGTTATGCCGCCATGGCGGGTTGTTCCAGCATGGCGTAGTAGCGTTGCTCGGCTTCGGCAGG
>NZ_JADPKQ010000001.1:0-8601 GCF_023074015.1 Bradyrhizobium sp. 142 | reverse complement strand
TCGTCTGCTCATCGTCTCTCCTGATTCGCGGGCCTATCGTGCCCGTCGTCAGGCAGAAACTCCACTTAACGTCCTGTGCAGATTTCCGGAGCCGGCTCTCCTATCTCCTGAGCTTATGCGTGAATTCTACGGTTGGCGCCCTTGCGACGGCGCCCGGCCTCTCAATGGAGGAGGAAGGAAGGATGTCATGACGCGCGACTTTACCTTCGAAGGCTGCGACGAATGGATATTGAGCTTGCCAGGACTTTTTTAGAGATCGTCTCTACCGGAAGCTTCATCAAAGCGGCTGACCGTCTGCATGTCGCGCAAACGACGGTTAGCGCACGGGTGCGGCTCCTTGAGCAGCAGCTCGGGCGACCGCTTTTCGTTCGGAGTAAAGCCGGTGCGAGCCTAACCCCAGCGGGTGAGCAATTCCTTCGTTATGCTCCGACATTTGTACAACTCTGGCAGCGCGCAAAACAGCAGGTCGCGGTACCCGAAGGACACCGCGCAGTTTTAACGGTTGGAAGCGAGGTCAGCTTGTGGCAGCCGCTTCTGGTCGAGTGGGTCAGGATGATGCGGCGCGCGCATCCAGACATAGCGCTTCGCGTTCATGTCGACGTTCCTCAAGATCTAATCACGCACGTCGCGGCCGGACTCGTGGATATCGCGATCATGTACGCGCCCCAGCATCGACCCGGTTTGGAGATAGACTTGCTGATGGAAGAAGAACTCGTTCTGGTAACAACCGACCTCAAGACGTATCGCGCAAATGATCTCAGATACGTTCACGTCGAATGGGGACCGGATTTTTCTCTTCATCATGCGGTGAGTTTTCCAGATACGACCACCAGCCTGGTGGCCAATCTTGGTCCCTTAGCGCTCAACTATGTTCTGTTGGAGGGTGGTTCTGGTTACTTCCAAATGCATGCAGTTCAGCCCCATCTAGCATCCGGAAAACTACATCTAGTCCCTGACGCACCCCATTTCTCGTTCCCGGTCTATGCCGCGCACTCGACGAACGTAGAGGCTGGTACATTGAGTGCTGCGCTCACCGTGTTGCGCGCGGTCGCAAAGGCGGATAATCGACAGCGCGGCTTGATGCCTCACAGCTCGTCGAGCCAAATGGCAAAATTTGCGCGATCGTTACCGCAGTTGAGTGCAAGCGCAGCCTACGCTGAGGAAGAAGAATCGTGAGATTGATTCCTCGTGCGGTGAGAATGTCCGCCTGGACGAGCGAGGCGGCGCTGCGGGCCTGGGCCTTGCCATCGTTCAGGAAGTCCTGGATGCGTACGGGTGGGAACTGGAGCTCTCCAGGTCGGAGCTCGGCGGTCTGAAGGCGGCAATCGCTCCGAGATTTGGGTTGCCTAAACAGCCGCGTCGTTCCGCAAAAGAAGCGATCTCGTCCTCGACGCCTTCGCGGGAAGCCTGACATCTCTCCGACATGAGCCGTCAGCGGCTCGAGGGGCCGGCCGCAGTACCATTTGCGGATGCGGTACATACCCCCCGCCTCAAAGGCAGTAGCGCGCGCCATGCCTAAGCGAATCTGAAGGGCAGCTGCGTTGCTCAATCGATCGCTAGCTGCCCCATTTTCATTTGGAAACAGTAGCCAACCTATTGAAATTACTGGAGTGTGTTTCGACCATTTTTTCCAAATGCGCCTTGAAATCACTATATAATCAAGCAGGTTTTGATTCCGCCATTCGGAGATTCGATCTCTCCCGCCCCAGCCAGCCAGTCTTGCGGTTGGCGACGGGCTGCAACCTGCGCCTCCCAGGCCCGGAAATCCCGCCATGCGGTCTTTGCATGCAGGTGCGGATCCTCGACGAGGAGATCGACGTCGCGCGTTTAGTCGGCAAGGCGAAGATCAACCCACCGATCCGTCCGCGACGTGAGGTGGAGGCGTTGTGGCGGCATCTTGCCGCCGACCATGTCACTGTCGTCTCGACCGATCACGTCAGCTGGTCGGAAACCGCAAGAACGATCCCGAAATGTTGAAGAACGCATCAGGCGTGCCGGGGCTCGAAGTTCTTTAAGCACTGTTGCTCAAGGGTCTCTTCGAGCGCGCGGCTGGATTTCACATGGGCCGCGCGCTTGCACGCAGCCAACCCGGCGCGGTTGTTTCGCATCGGCCATCGCAAGGGCGCGATCGAGCCGGGCGGCGATGCCGATCTCGTGGTGCTGGCACATCATCCCCTTCGTTACGAACCGCTGCAAGTGGGCATGATTTCGTGGGATGGAGCCCGTACGAGGGAATTGAGTTGCCTTTCAGAGCGGTGGCAACTTTCCTGCGCGGGAGGCCGATCTTTGACGGAAAGACTGTGACATCTGATCCTGGGGCAGGTGCCTTTGTAAGGCGGGCGCAGTAGAAATTCGTCCGATTTCGTCAGGTCGGCTGGCAGAGTCATACTCATTCCGCAGAATGAGTATAACTCCACAGTTCGCAGGGACAGGCTTGAGACGCGTGCGTTGGCCAAGAAAGCGATGGATATCTCGATCGCCCGGTGTCGCATCGCTCTGTGCCCTGTGCCGGATGCGCTTGCGATCCGACACGCCCACGGACCGATCCAGCCGTGAGATCCAATTTCATCATGTTGCTCACGTTCTATTGAGGTGTTTCCTGAACTACGCCGATGTTGCGCCACCTATGATTTGTCCGCGCCGGCTTTGATCAATGCCGCCCCCACTGCCAAAGCTGATTTTAATTTCGCTTGAACGTGCATCGTTCTTGGCGTTTTCATTGCGAAGTGAACGATTTCGGCCAGTTTCCGGAATGCAAGGGGTGAAGATCGTCGTACGTGTGCACTCGGGTTGGAGCGGATGTGATCTTAGAAAGACCAACATGCGAATGGGAGGGCAAGATAAGAGGCACTGGCGCTCTAGGACCTTTCCGTCGAAAGGGTACCTCATTGCAAGTCGGGCGCCTTTGATGGCTATAGATTGATCCACGGACGAACGTGACACGAACAAATTAGCATCGTATCTGAGGCGGTTCGAAAAAAGAGCCACTTCCAACCGTGCAAGAAGTGCCTGATTTTATTGGTGGGCCCGGCAGGACTCGAACCTGCAACCAGACCGTTATGAGCGGCCGGCTCTAACCATTGAGCTACAGGCCCCGTTCCCATCGTCTTGGTGACGCGCAGTGAAGGGAGGCGATCGTCTTGTGAAAACTAGCTCGCCTTGCGTTCGGGCGGATCACCGGCTTCTAGCAGGGGAGGCGCCAAACTGGGAATTTCAGGCATTGACTTGCCGGCTATCGCTTGGAGGTCGCCCACCATCCCGACGGTCGAATCTATCACAGATACAATCTGTGTTTCGCGTTTAGCCCATTGGCGACCCATAAACTTGCGTTCCTTGTCCAGGTCGTCTCTCATGTCATTGAATTTCTCGATGACCGCTTCGACACGTTGCCGGAATCTGGTGCCGGTCAGATAGTCATAGACCTGCTCCATCTTTGTCTGCTGGCCTTGTTGCACGAGCCGTGCGCCGCATACGTCGAGCAGCGCTTGACGCAGCGCTACCGCAACGGGGAGGGCGCACCGAGGATGAGCGACCCACACGCCATCCATCAGATCGAATTGTTCGATGTGTTTGGGTAGCGCGTGCGAGATGATGAGCGATACGTCGGCGCCCGACCGCCGTTGGTCATCCCTGAGCTTCGCCAGCCAACCGTCGCTCCACGATTTGGTACGTTTCGTCTCCCATAGGATTATGCCTGCCGGCTGCCCGACGGCGCCGTTGACCTGCTGGATGACGTCGGCGCCAAGCTCGCCTTTGCCGACCGGTTCTATGATATCCGTTGGGAAACGGCTGCGTAAAAGCTCCTCGAGTTCCAGTTCGAGGACTTCGCCTTGGGCCTGTTGCGAACCTTGCTCCGCCTTGCGCTTGAGTTCCTCGATCGTACGTGCCATCGACTCGATCGTTTGATCCTTTTCGGCAACGCGAAGCCTAGCAGCGTCGTCGGCTTCCTGCCTGGCCTTGGTCTGAACCGTTGCAACGGAGGCTTGAACGCGCTTTTCGATGGTCAAGTCCAACTCACGCTTCTCATCGTCCAGCGCGCGCTGCTTGCGAATAAGTTCAGCCTGAGCCTGCTGGGCTTCGGCAAGCTTGCGGTTATTCGCCTCCAGAAGCTGACGGAGCTCGGCAGCCTCATTAATTTTCGCTGATAGTTCCGTGGCAGAGGCTTCGCGCGCCTTCTTGGCTTCAGAAGCGACAATCCGCTCGCGTTCGGCCGTCAATCGTTTCGCGACCTGGTCTTCGACCGCGTCGCGGTCCTTGGTGAGCTGTTCGCGTTCCAGACGGAGCGCCTCAGTCTTGCGCGCGACTTCAGCATCTTTTCCCGCGAGCTGTTCCTGGAAGCGCCGGCGGGTTTGCTCGAGGAGCGGCGCGGCAAGCGATTCCGTCAGTCGAATTTCGTGATTGCAGTTCGGACAATGTAAGGTAGGCTCGTATGCGCCATTCGTGGCTGCCGCTTTGAAGCTCATCGCGTTGATCTCATTCGTCGCTGAGTCGCGATTGAACCGTATTGGTGTGTCGGCGCCAGAGCGGAATGTGCGTGTCCACATGGGATTTCCACCTGTGGGCTTCAAAATCTGAAATCCGAACGTGCAGATCCGTCGAAATATTCCATAATCTATGTTATGCGAATCCATTGCCAGACCGACGGCATGCACGGCTTGCTTCATCGCCGCTTCGGCCTGTGCCTATGGATCGAAATCGCTGCCCATCGCGCGGAATATCGTAACAGCACGTCGTAAACGATTGGTGGCGGCCGCACCGTATGAATTCGGATGCACTGACGTCGGTCAGGCCGTCTTCCGCCTCGCCCCAGCCGCCGGCTTCTTCGCCGCCGGCTCCTTGGGCTTCTTGCCCTCGATCGGCATCAGCATCTCCTTCTGGCCGCTCGACGCCTTGCGCGGCTTCTTGGACGGCTTGGCAGCCTTCGCCGGCGCGGCCTCCTGCCCAACGCTCCGGCGCAGCGCCTCCGCGGTTTCGTAGTGGTCCTCGAACTTCTCCGGATCGAAGCGACCGGCCTTCTGATTCACGATGTGCTTGGCGAGATCGAGCATGTCCTTGGTGACTTTGACGTCCTGGATCTCTCCGAAATACTCGGACTTGGAGCGGACCTCGTATGGGTAGCGCAGCAGCGTGCCTTGTCCAGCGGCTCGAGCGCGATGATGTGCTCGCGGTTGGTCAGCACCACCCGCCCGATCGCGACCTTGTCCATCTCCCGGATCGTCTCGCGGATCACGGCGAAGGCGTCGTGGCCGACCTTGCCGTGCGGCCGCAGGTAGTAGGGCCGGATCAGGTAGCGCGGGTCGATGTCGGCCTTGTCGACGCACTCGTCGATCTCGATGGTGCGCGTGGATTCGAGCGCGACCTCCTCGAGCTCCTCCTTCGTCACCTCGATGAACTGGTCCTTGTCGAGCATGTAGCCCCTGACGATGTCCTCGTTGGGCACCTCGTCGCCGGTCTCGGCGTCGACCTTGAGATACTTGATGCGATAGTCGGTCTGGCGGTTGAGCTGGTTGAACGAGATCTTTTCGGACTCAGAGGTCGCCGGATAGAGCGCGACCGGGCAGGTCACCAGCGACAAACGCAGGAAGCCTTTCCAGTTGGCGCGGGGGGCCATTTACGCAGAGCTTCCACAGAACGGGCTGTGCGAATTCAAGACGAACGGCGGCGGCCGGTTCCGACATCTCCCCCGTCGTCCCAGCAATTTCATTTCCAACTCGATGTGCAACGCCACCGACACCGGGCTTGACTCTACGCGAACGAAAAGAGAACACTTGGCATGGCCGCCGCACCCAAACCTTCGCCGCCGTCCGCAGGCGACCTGGAGACAGCCGCCGACCACGCCATCGCGGCCTGCGGCGGCGACGCCCGGGAGGCGGTCAAGGCGCTGATCGTGACCGTCGACTTTTTGGAAGCACAGATCACGGAGCTTCGGGCAGCGGTCTCGACCGGATATTCGCGCGGGCGCCACGGCGCCGACGCCACGAGGTGACGACATGACGGTTGCGGAGCTATTCGCGTCCTTGGACCGGGATCCAATGATTGCAGAACTCGAACGGCAAAGCCCCCGACAGGTCGCGAACCGCGAGGGGCACATCCAGGCTTGGGACGAGATCGTCGGTCTGAAGTCGCTTCCGACGGAATATTCCTGCCGCTTCGACCTGGTGCGACATGCATCCGGACGCAGCCACATCGACGTCTCCGGCACGGCCGAAGGAAGCGACGATCTGCTCGCGATGGAGTTGGTCGACTGGCGCCAGTGGCTCTCGATGCGCGTGGTCCTGGGCGACGGCATGGCGGACGCGCCGCCGCCGACGGTTCTGGCCGCGATCCTCAATGAAATGACGTTCGCGGGCTACAGCAACCTCGAGGCGACCGGCAACTGAACGGAGGCACAAAGGTGTCGGAGGTGACCTATTACGTCGCGCTGCCATTCATCCCTTCCGACGACAGCATCGCGCTAGGCGAAGCCGTCGAGTGCTTCAGCGCAAACACCGCCGTCATGCGCGCCGAGGCGCTCGCGCGCAAGCCCGGCCACGTCGGCGCGCTGGCCTTCTCGCGGACGGGAGACCCGTCGAGCGGCGACTTCGGCGACAAGGTGATCCGGAAGTTCGGCGAGGTGCCCGACGATCTGAGCGCACTATGAAACCTGCGCCTGCTGATGGCAGGTTCATGAGGACCAGGTCCGCAGCGAGGTGATTCAAGGAACATGCGCTGGAACCCCAACGTTAGCGCAGATGGAAAGACTGCTGCTCCGCCTGATCGTCGTAACGCCACGATACCCGGTGTGGGTGCGATACCTTCTGACGCTCGGCCTGGTCGGAATTACGTTCACCGCAAAGCTCCTGCTCTTTGGCGCGCTGGACTCCCATCCTTTGCTGCTGTTTATCCCGGCGGTATTCCTTGCATCGGTGATCTTCGACCACGGGTCGGGTGTGATGGCCACCGTGGCGAGCGCAGTCATCGCTGCGGCCTATTTCATGTCTCCGCCGGCGACCTCGGCGATAGTCCCACTGACCGTCTTCCTGATAACGGGCCTGGTAATTGCCGCGGTCACCGAGACCTTGCGGGAGACCCTACTCAAGCTTTCGCAAGCCAAGTCGTACGGCGATGTCCTCCTGCAGGAGCTCGCGCATCGCACTAGGAACGACCTCGCGACCATCATCTCGATCCTCCGCCTTCAGGCGCGCTCGGATTCCAATCCCGCGGTGCAGGCCGCGATCGCCTCTGCCGTGGCGCGGGTGGAGGTAGTCGCCAAGGTGCACGACAGGTTGCGCGTCGCCGACAGCGACCTCGTCGATCTCGCGCCCTACGCGGAGCGGCTATGCGGGAGCCTGGCGGACTTTCATCGCGGAGTGCGTCCGATCGCGATACGGGTGCATTGCGACTCGATCTCCGTGAAGAGCTCTCAGGCGGGATCCATCGGGCTGATCATCAACGAACTGGTGACGAACGCGTTCAAGTACGCCTTTCCGGAAGGACAAACCGGCACGGTGGAAGTGAACATCAGGGCGATGGACCGTAAGGTCATGATCACCGTGCGGGACGACGGAATCGGCTGCCCCAGCGAAGCGAAGAGCGGCTTGGGGACCCGCCTCATCAACCTGCTGACAGCACAGATGAACGGAAGCATGACCAGGGCCCCTTTGCCCCGCGGCTGCGAAGTGCAGGTCGTGGTGTCAGTCAACAGCTGACCGACCCTCTCCGAGATTGACCGAGCGGAACCCAGGCCGAGAAACCCGCTCGAAATCCTTCGCCAAGAGCCGTCCCTCGAAAACTCGACTGGGTTCGCAGCGAGATCGAGCGCATGGGCGGCCAGATACGCGCTCAGCAGCGCGAGCTCCGGATGCTGCAGCACGCGGGAATCATGCATCGCGCCAATCCGCCACCGCCCAAAAAAACGAAACGGCGCCCCCCGGCAAAAGCCAAAGCATAGCCACGCCGCCATTGATCCGCTGGTCAATCCAGGAAATCCGCCGCATCGCCATCAGGCTCGCTCGGAAGCGGATTCAACCCGCACACATCATCGCATGGTCTTTCTGGCGCAGAGCTCACCAGGCGGCCGCTCAACGCGCCCACTTCAAATCAAAAAAACAACTGTAATGCTAGGCAGCGCGCTTCCGATCGCGCCTAGTACCCGGAATCAGAGCTCAGTGATACGGCGGCCTTTGGACGAAAGGTGGACTTCTCTCGCTTCGGTAGGCCTCCGATCTTGAATTGCGACTCACGCTTTAAGAAAAGGGAGTACTAGATGCGAACCTCAGTTGTGAGGAGCGGGGTAACTGATCGTGTTGACGGCAGGCAGCGGTACTCGGGTTGTCGCCTGACGACACCGCTACTATTTAAGGTGGGTGAATAGTTGCCTCGGCGCGCGACTTTGGAATCTGGAGCCTCGTTGATGCATCATGGTCTGATCCCTGACAGTGCTGCTATCGCCGTACTCACGACGCTAATCGCCCAAGGCGCAACACACCGTGCGGACGCTGCATCACTGGCAGAAGTGCGGCAGAATGGTATCCTACGCCTCTGCGCCAACCCATCCGCACTCCCTTATTCGAACCTCACCGATAGAGGCGGTCTTGCCGGGTTCGAAGTCGAACTCGCGGA
>NZ_JADPKQ010000523.1:0-8768 GCF_023074015.1 Bradyrhizobium sp. 142 | reverse complement strand
CGCCATGGTTTGGTCGCAATCCAGACCTCCGTTGTCCGTCGGAATTCCGGATACTCTTTCGAATCCGTTCCGTAAATCGATAACCAAGGTCGGCCGCGCCTCAAGCGGGCGGCGCGGCTTAGCAAATCGTAAGCCGCCTGAGGCAGCCGCGAAGTACCCCACCCGGAGGACCCGGCGGGGCTTGGGGCGATGTCACTCGCCGTTCTTGCGGGGCCGCGACCAGAGCAGGGTGTAGCCCTCACCGCCTTCGTCGTCGAACAGGTTCGCGTAGATCGGCGCGTTGAACGAGGGGTCGTCGAGCTTAAGCGAGAGGTAGTCGCGGCCCTCTTCGGAATGAATCAATGCTGCCGCTTCAAGTCAACGCCAATCCGTTCGACCTTGCAGTTTTCGCCACACCAAGCGATTCTGGCTGCCTCACAAGGCCGCCGAATTTTGCGCCGGAAAGTAGCTAGCCGCCTCGATGGCCGGCAGCCCGAATCTCCGCCGCGCCATCGCGCATTCGGCATCGCCAGGCATGCAGGTGCGGCACACCTCCGGCCGCACGGCGTAGACGCCGCAGGCGGTCGATTTTCCGATCTCTCCCTGTAACGCCGAACAACGATCCCCCTCGCAACGCATGCCCGATTGACGTTCGTTGACGAACTTTTCCGGGATAGCAGCAAGCTCTTCGTCGGTCTCGATCGAGAAGCGCGGCCAGTTCGCCGAATAGCCGCAGCAGGCGCCGCAGCTCTGGCAGCAGCTCGAAAGGTCGATGGTGGTGGATGTTTCGTCCATCGTTCTCACGTATCCTTCGGCGGGCCCCAGACCAGGCTCTGCCGCCATTTCGCGCGCAGCACGTCGCGCCGCTCCGGATACCTTTCGTCGAGATAGGTCGCATCCACCACGCGGTCGGTGCGGAAGCTGCGAAAATCGCTGCGCAGCTCGCACCAGGCCGCGAGCAGGCGGACCGCTTCGAGATAGCCGACCGAAATCGGCCAGATCATGCGCTCGCTCGGGCGGCCCTGCTCGTCACGATAGCGCAGCATGATCTTCTTGCCTTCGTGGATCTGGGTGCGCGTACGTGCCATGTCGAGGCGGTCCGGCTCCTTGTTCCAGCTCGGCCGCGCGCGGCTCGCGGGCTCCAGCACGAAGGGACGCAGGCGCTCGGGCACGGTGTCGGCGATCTTGGCCATCAGGTCTTCGGCCGCGCGCGCCAGTGTCGCGTCGGCATGGCCCGCAACCCATTGTGCCCCCAGCACCGCGGCCTCGATCTCGTCCGGCGTCAGCATCAAAGGCGGCAGATCAAAACCCTTTTCCAGGATGTAGCCCATGCCGGCTTCGCCGCGGATCGGCACGCGCTGGCCGATCAACGTTGCGATGTCGCGATAGATGGTGCGCTTCGAGGTCTCGAGCTCGGCCGCGATCGCATCCGCCGTCAGCGGTTTGCGAGTGCGCCTCAGCACCTGGATGATCTGAAACAGCCGGTCGGCGCGTCTCATGGCAATTCTCTTTGCAGTGGCGAATTAAGAAACGGCGCGTGGATGCTGACAGGATGTTGGCAGCAGGGGAGTTCTATACCGGGACAACGCTTCGACTGAAGAGGATTTGTCCATGATCATTCCCACCCATTTCGTAGCGGCCGGTCCGCTGTGGCGGGCCCAGGCTTCGTTGCACGCCTGGGTGTTCGGTCGCCTCGTGTCCCTCGATCTCATGGCCGTTGACCTCCGCTTTGCGCTCCTGAGCGTGGTGACGCGCACGGTAGCACCGGCGGCGGATGCGCTGGTCCGCCACGTCGTTCGTCATGTCATGGGACGCGCCTGGCGGGGGGCCCGTTTCGCAGAACATATCACGGCTGCTGCCACCATGGTGGCAGCAGCCGGTCGATAGGTTCCATCAACTCTGTCGCGTCCGGGAGAATTGCATGATCACACTTTACGGCTTTGGCACCGGTTTCGGCCTGCCGGAAATCAGCCCTTTCGTCACCAAGACGGAGGTGCAGCTCAAGATGGCAGGACTGCCATACCGGAAGGAGCGGGCGATGCCGCCGGCCTCGCCCAAGGGACAATTGCCCTTCATCGACGATGGCGGCGAGGCGGTGGCCGATTCCACCTTCATCCGTGCTCATATCGAGCGCCGCTACGGCTTCGACTTCGACGCCGGGCTGACGCTTGCCGAGCGTGCGCAGGCTTGGGCGTTCGAGCGCATGATCGAGAGCCACGTCTATTGGGCGCTGGTCGGCGCACGCTGGGTCGATCCGGTCAACTTCGCCAAGGGACCTGCGCATTTCTTCGACGGTGCACCGGAGCATAATCGCGAAAAATTGCGCGAGGATGCGCAATTCCGTGTGGCCGAGAACTACCTGCTCTCCGGCCTCGGCCGCCACGCGCCCGACGACGACGTCGATCTCGCCCTGCGCTCGCTGTTCGCGCTCTCGGTGCAGCTCGGCGGCAAGGCTTATCTGATGGGCAGCAAGCCAAGCGGCATGGATGCGACCGCGTTCGGCGTACTCGCCGGAATTTTGACGCCGTTCTTCGAATCGCGCCTGCGTGAGCGCGCCGAAGGGTTTCTAAACCTCACTGCCTATGTCGACCGCATGATGGACACATATTATCCCGAGTTCGCCTGGACGCCGCTGCGGCAGGCGGCGTGAGTGTTCAGTGCCGCCACGGGCTCGATGCACCTCCCCCGCTTGCGGGGGAGGTCGACGCGCTCGTAGAGCGCGGCGGGTGAGGGCTCCTCAGCGACGGGACTTTCTCGGAACGCCTCCGACAATCCCAACGAGGTGGCACCCTCTCCCCAGCCCTCTCCCGCAGGCGGGAGAGGGAGCGCGGCGACACCCGGGGCGCAACTCGATCTCAAAGGCAAAAAAGAGCCGACCCATCGGGCCGGCTCTCGTCGTCTTGAAAACCGTTGCCGCGCTTACTTCACGAGCGTGTACTTGCCGTTCTTCACCGTGAGCAGGATGCGCGAACGGTCGTCGAGGCCGTAGCGGTCCTTTTCGGTGAAGTTGTAGACGCCCTGGCTCGCAGCCAGCTCCTTTTCCGACAGCAGCGCCTGACGAATCGCCTCGCGAAATTCCGGGGTGCCAGGCTTGGCCGTCTTCAGCGCCGCCGGAATGATGCGCTTCAGGATCTCGAACGCATCGTAGGAATGGCCGGCAAACTGGCTGCGGCTGTTCGGGCCGTACTTGGCCTCATAGGCCGCGTTGAGCGCAAGGCCCGGCTTCTTGGTCGCGGCTTCATCCGGCTGGTCCTCGGGGTCCATCACCGGACCGGAGGCCATCAGTACGCCTTCCGCCGCCTTGCCGGCGATGCGGATGAAATCCATGCTGGCGGCGCCGTGGGTCTGGTAGATCAGACCTTGATAGCCGCGCTCGCGCAGCTCGGTCTGCGGCAGTGCGGCTGCGGTGCCGGAGGCGCCGACCAGGATGGCGTCGGGATTGGCGGCGACGAGCTTCAGCACCTGTCCGGTGACCGAGGTGTCGGGGCGCGCAAAGCGCTCTTCGTCGACGATGGTGATGCCCATCGGGACTGCCTGGGCCTTCAGATCGTTGAACCAGAGGTCGCCGTAGCTGTCGGAATAGCCGATGTAGCCGAGGGTCTTCACCCCCTTGGCCTTCATGTGATCGTACAGCACCTTGCCCACGATCGGGATCGGCTGCGGCATCGCCACCGACCACTTCATGCGCTCCGGCGTGATCGGGAACGGCGCGAGGCCAAAATGCGGAATGCCGGCTTCGTTGGCGACGTTGGAGACCGCGATCGTCGGCGGCGTCAGCGCCGAACCCATGATGATGTCGGCCTTGGATTCGGTGACGAAGCGGCGGGCATTGGTGGTCGCTGTGGTGGGATCGCCGCCGTCGTCGAGCACGATCACTTTCAGCGGCACGCCGCCGATCTCCTTCGGCACGAACTCCAGCGCATTGCGCTCGGGAATGCCGAGCGCGGCGCCGGGGCCGGTCGTGGTGGTGGTGATGCCGATGGTGATTTCATTGGTCTGGGCCAGCGCGGGCAGCCCCGGCAGCGCAAGCGTGGCCGTAGCGATCGCGGCGGTCAGGTAAAAGCGTTTCATTTATTCCTCCCTTTACGTGTTTCTTTGAAAGCAGAAATCGGGGGGTAATTCAGCCCCTCTTTTGGTGATGCGGCGATTTAGCTCCGGACCTGGCTCCCCGTGAATTTGGCTACCATTTCCGGCGGAAACGGTGCCGATTTCAGCTTGTCGGGGTTAACGGGATCGCGGCCGACCAGGACGCGGGTCTCAAAACCCTCGATCGCCAGCGCTTCGCCCTTGTAGACGTTGTGCTTCACCTCGAAGCTCGAGCGCTTGATGCTCTCGATTCTAGTCTCGATGGTGATCCAGTCGCCATAGGTCGAGGGGACGTAAAACTTGGACCGCGTGTCGACCATGGGGATGCCGACCAGGCCGTATTTGTGGACCAGGTCCTGTTTGGAGAAACCGGCGACCTCGAACAGGATCGACGTCGAATCGTCGAACATCGCGAAATAGCGCGGGTAGTAGACGATGTTGGCGGGGTCGCAATCACCCCACTGAATCTGTACCTCTCGCCGGTTCACGAACATGCGTCGCGCCCTACTTCATTGACCTTACTTCGGCGCCATGCGCAGCGAGCCGTCGAGCCGCACCACTTCGCCATTCAGGTAGGTATTCTCGACCATGTGCAGCGCGAGCGCCGCAAACTCGTCGGCATGGCCGAGCCGGCGCGGGAATGGGATCGCGGCGGCGAGCGAGTCCTGGGCCTCCTGCGGCAGGTTCGCGAGCAGAGGTGTCAAAAACAGGCCGGGTGCAATCGTCAGCACGCGGACGCCGAACTGCGCGAGCTCGCGCGCGATCGGCAGCGTCATGCCGACGATGCCGCCCTTGGACGCCGAATACGCCGACTGGCCGATCTGACCGTCATAAGCGGCAACGGAGGCCGTGTTGATGATCACGCCGCGCTCGCCGGTCGCCTGCGGCTCCAGCTTGGACATCTCGGTTGCGGCGAGGCGCAGCATGTTGAAGGTGCCGATCAGATTGACCTTGATCACCTTGTCGAAATCCGCGAGCGCCATCGGTCCGTCGCGGCCGACCACGCGTTTTGCCACGCCGATGCCGGCGCAGTTGACCAGCGCGCGCGCCGGGCCGTGGGCCTTCGTGGCCGCCGCAATGGCGGCTTCGGCGGAGGCGGCATCGGAGACGTCGCAGGTCACGGCCACGCCCTTGATCTCGGCGGCGACGCTCTCCGCGAGCTTGGCATTGAGATCGCACACCGCGACCCTGGCGCCCTGCGCCGCCAGCTTGCGCGCAGTCGCCGCGCCGAGCCCCGATGCGCCGCCGGTGACGATGACTGCCTGATCCCTTAACAACATGGCGTTCTCCTGTGGCGGTGTTTTGTTTAGCCGACCGATATCACACGGTCCGATGGATGGGCAGCATAGAGCTCCTCGATCAGGAGGCTGCGATGCTCGAGCACTGCGCGCTGGTTGATCGAGCCCTTATCGGTGACCTCGCCCTTGTCGATCGACAGCGGCGTTTCCAGGAGGATCGCGCGGGTGATCCGCGTCGAGGAGCCGGTGGCGGAATCGAGGAAGGCGGTCAGACGCTCGCGGAAGGCCTCGCGCACCAGGCGGTCGCGCGCGGTAACGGTGAGATCGTCCGCCGGCAGCGTCGGGTTGACCAGCCGGCAGCCGTCGAGATCGAGCACCACCAGTGCGGAGACCTCGTCGCGGTTGATGCCGGCGATGACGACGTCACGCACCAGCGGCGCGCAGGCGGCTATGAGGCGCGCACGCAGCGGTCCGACGCTGACCCAGGTGCCGCTCGCGAGCTTGAAATCCTCGCCGATACGGCCGTCGAAATCGAAGCCGGCATTGAAATCATCGGGATCGACCGGCTTGAGCGCATCGCCGAGCTTGTAAAAGCCTTCCTCGTCGAAGGACTTTGCAGTGATGTCGGACTGGCGCCAGTAACCGGGCATCACGTTCGGCCCCTTGGCGCGGACCTCGAGCTTGCCGTTGTTCGGCACCAGTTTTGCGTCATTGCCAGAGACAGGCAGGCCGACATGGCCGGAGCGGCTGGTGCGCGGATTGACCGACATGAAGAACGGCGCGGTCTCGGTCGCCCCGAGGCCGGTCAGCATCGGCACGCGATAGCCCTTCTCCTTGACCGCGAGCTCGTCGAGGCTGTTCCAGACGAAGGGCGAGAGCGCGGCGCCCGAGAAGAACATCGCGTGCAGCCGGTCGAAGAACTTTGCGCGCAGGCCCTGGTCGTCGCGCAGATAGGGCAGCAGCGATTCGTACCCCTTGGGGACGTTGAAATAGACCGTCGGCGAAATCTCCTGGAGATTGCGCACGGTCTCCTCGATGCCGCCGGGCACCGGCTTGCCGGCGTCGAGATACATCGAGCCACCGTTGTAGAGCGTCAGCCCGATGTTGTGGTTGCCGCCAAAAGTGTGATTCCAGGGCAGCCAGTCGATGATGACCGGCGGCTCGTCCTTCAGGAAGGCGAGCGTCTCGCGCAGCATCACCTGGTTGGCGCAGATCATGCGCTGGGTGTTGATGACCGCCTTGGGATTGCCGGTCGAGCCTGATGTCAGCAGGAACTTTGCGATCGTGTCGGGGCCGATCTTCCCGTGCACTTCGTCAAGATCGCTGCGGACCGGCGTCGCCATGAGGTCGGCGAGCATCGTGACGTCACGCCCCGGCACCGTGCCGTAGGATGCGGCGATTTCGGTGCCGAGCGAGACGTTGGCGGACAGCGCGTCGGCGAATTTGTCGGCGTCCTCGGCGAAGACGAGGCCGGGCGTCAGCAGCTTCATCAGGTAGGACAGCTTGCCGTAGTCCTTCGACACCAGCGAGTAGGCCGGCGACACCGGGCAGAACGGAATGCCGGCGTAGAGCGCGCCGAAGGCAAGCAGGGCATGGTCGATCGAGTTGCCGGAGAGGATCACGACCGGCCGCTCCGCCGACAGGCCGCGCTGGATCAGCGCGGAGGCGATGTGCCGGCTTGCGCCAAGCAGCTCGGCATAAGTGATCTTGCGCCAGCCGCGGCCGCCCTCGCGCTCCGCCATGAAGACGCGGTCGGGCGTTGTGTTCGCCCAATGGTGCAGGCGGTCGGTAATGCGGACGGGATAGTCGCCGAGCGGCTGCTTCGGCCGCAGATAGATCGTGCCGTCCGCGCGCCGCTCGATGTCGACGACGGGATCGCCGAACGAAATGGGCCGCAGCGGGAAATTGCTCACGCCGCGCTCCGTGCTGGAAGAGGACGGCTGGGTGCTCATGACTTCGGCTTCACCTTGGCGGTCTTGTGCTCGAGGAACTCGCGGATCCTGCGTTTTGCCTCTTTGTCGCTCTGCGCCACCGTCGCCATCAGCGACTCCATCAGCAGCCCGGTCTGTGGATTGGCTTCCGCGATCATCGGCAGCGCCTGGATCACGGCGAAATTCGTCAGCGGCGCATTAGAGGCGACCTTGGTCGCAAGCTCCAGCGCCTTGCCGAGCCCGTTGCCGGCTTCCGTGACATATTGCGCGAAGCCGTAGGAGGCGCCCTCGGTCGCGGAATAGACCCGTCCGGTCAGCATCATGTCCATCATCCGCGCCACGCCGATCAGCCGCGGCAGCCGCACCGAGCCGCCGCCGCCGACGAAGATGCCGCGCTGGCCCTCGGGCAGTGCAAAGTAGGTCGAGGGCTCGGCGACGCGGATATGCGCCGCGCAAGCCAGTTCCAGCCCGCCGCCGATCACCGCGCCTTTGAGTGCGGCGACCACGGGCACGCGGCTGTACTGGATACGGTCGAACACCCGGTGCCACATCTGCGAATGCAGCAGCCCGCCGGTGGCGTCATGGTCCTGGAGTTCCGACAGGTCGAGGCCGGAGGAGAAGTGATCGCCGATGCCGTGGATCACGACCGCGCCGATATCCTCGGGCAGGGACGCAAAGCACTCGCCGATTTCCAGGATGATGCCATCGTTCAGCGCATTGCGCTTGGCGGGGCGGTTCAGACCCACGGTCAAAACCCTGTCCGCCCGCTCGATCCTGAGCAGCCCGGAGGCACCCGCGTTTGCGGTCTCGGCGTTTCCCTGTGTCATTTGCGTCCTTGTCAGAATAGTTATGTTGTATAACGAATTTGGGAGGAGTCAATATGGATCAGACAGGATATGGCCGCTCGGGCGGACATTGAACTGCTTGGCGTCCGATCCAGCGGTCAGGGGACCCCAAGTACGTTGTGATACGCTGCTGTTGCCGTATCCGCCGTCATTGCGAGCGCAGCGAAGCAATCCAGAACCTTTCCGCAGTGGGACTTTGGATTGCTTGTGCGCCAGGCAAGCTGGCGCGGTCCAACCGGTGGAAGTCCGGTCCGGGTAAGCCGTAGCGGGCGCCCGGTGTGTCGTCGGCGACGGCGGCAGCGAAGCGTACACAACGATGCTGTGGGGTGGCTATTGAGCCGCGAAAGACAGAAACTCGCAGAGGCCGAGGCGGTAAGCAACGTCGAAGGCAACATGTGCGGTCCCGTTATGCGAGGGGCTGACGCTCTGCCGTGGTCGAAGACCCCATCACGCAGTAAGGGACCGCGCCGGAACCTGGGAGGTCCCGCGTTCGACCGCAGGCGGCATGCGCCTTCGGTCCGCATCGGGAAGGCGAGGAGCCGAAGCCGATGACGAACGAACGCGGGAAGTCGGACGTGGCCACAGTAGCGGCGAAGCCGGCGAACGAGGCAGAGCGATCTGCGAAAGGAGCTGGTGGAGCGAAGGGCCGCGACCAAGGGGAATGCGGACCAGCAAAGCACGTCCCGGAC
>NZ_JADPKQ010000384.1:0-8777 GCF_023074015.1 Bradyrhizobium sp. 142 | reverse complement strand
GGGTGTCTCCGCGTCGGGATTGTTGAGATTGGGGAGGATATCCCGCCGTGGCGAGAGCCCTCACCCGCCGCGCTCTGCGAGCGCGTCGGCCTCTCCCGCAAGCGGGAGAGGCGGAGCAAGCCCGCGGACAATCCTCGTGAAATCCATATGCGATCGCCCTGCCGCTGGCGGGGAGAGGCGAAGAATTTCAATATCCATCCACCCCGTTCAGCCGCAGCAAGCGCTCCTGCATCGCCTTCTTCAGATCGTATCCGGGCCGCTCAAACTGCGCGTTGCGGCGGGCGATGAAATCGTCCTGCTCGCGCTGGAGCGTGCGCGCGTCGGGATTGGGATTTCGCATGCTTTGCGCCTCGCGGACCGCACGCGCGTTGGCCGCAAAAACCTCGCGGTCGAGATCGGCGAGCTCGCGGTTGGCGCAGATCGCTTTCTCCACGGCGCGGCGCGCGCTCCTGCAATTGAAGCTGGGCTTGCCGGCGACCGCCATCTGTGCGCCGATCCGCTCCAGCTCACGCGCCATCGCTTTGTGATTGGCCTTGGCCTGCTCGTGGTTCGGATCGATTTTCAGCGCCGCGCCAAAATCCTGCACCGCCCTGGGGCGGTCGCCCTTCTTCAGCCAGAGCTCGCCGCGCGCGTTGAAGACGTCGGCAAGCGTCGGATCGAGCTGCAACGCGCGGCTATCGTCGGCGATGGCGCGGTCGGTCTGGTCATGTCGCGCCAGCAGCGCGCCGCGCGCAATCAGCGCCTTGATCAGGTCTGGCTTCGCCGTCTTCTCGTTGTCGATCACCGCGGCGCAGGCTGGCCCCGCGTTGTCCATGTCGTCGGCGGCGGCAGCCGTAAGACATGGCGCGATGTCGACCTGCGCCACCGCAGCCGGCTCGCTGCCGGTCGCCGCATAGGCTGCACCGAGCAAGAGCGCGCAAAGCAGCACGGTACCGGAAAATTCGATCGGGACGGTGAAACGCATTGTTGTAGTCGGAAGCCTTGCTTTGTGGCCTTACTATCCATCATGCGGCCGGATTGATGCTAGCTTGTGGCGTCGCTCAAATCGGTTTCGGGGCTCTCAATTGTCGACATTCGAATGGATCATCGCGCTGCTGCTCGGAGCCGTTGCATTATCGGCGCTGGCGCGGCGGATCAAGGTCCCCTACCCGACCTTCCTCGCCATCGGCGGCGCGCTGATCGCCTTCATCCCATCCAGCCCGTCCTGGACGCTGGAGCCCGACCTGGCTCTGGCACTTTTTGTCGCACCGGTGCTGCTGGACGCCGCCTTCGACACGTCGCTGCGCGATCTCCGCAACAACTGGGTTCCGGTCTCGACCCTGGTCGTGGCCGCCGTCGGTATGACCACGGCTGGCGTCGCGCTGGTCGCGCATTGGCTGATGCCGGACCTGCCCTGGGCCGCTGCGGTTGCGCTCGGCGCAATCGTGGCGCCGCCGGATGCCGCGGCTGCGGTCGCGATCCTGAGCCAGGTGAAACTACCCTACCGTATGGTGAAGGTGCTGGAGGGCGAGAGCCTGCTCAATGATGCCAGCGCGCTGCTGATCTATCGCATCGCGGTCGGCGCCGTCGCCACGGAGCACCTGACGTGGAGCGAGGTCGCGCCGACAATGGTGCTGGCTCTTGTCGGCAGCGTCATCGCCGGCCTCCTGGCAGGCCGCATCATCCCGCTGTTCATGGAGCGGGTGACGGAGGCGCCGAGCGCGATCATCGTGCAATTCGCCACCACTTTCATGATCTGGATCGCCGCCGAGCATCTCGGCCTCTCCGGAATTCTCACCATTGTGGTCTACGCCATCACCATCGCGCGCACGGCGCCGGCCCGCATGCCGGCACGGCTGCGGGTGCCGTCCTATGCGGTGTGGGAGACGATGGTGTTCGTGCTCAACGTACTCGCCTTCATGCTGATCGGCATGCAGATGCGGCCGATCTGGACGCGGCTAGATGCGGACGTGCGCTGGGAATATTGCATGGCGGCAGCCTGGATCCTGCTCACGGTGATCCTGGTGCGGCTTGCCTGGGTGACGTTCTACCGCACGACGCTGCGCGCGCTGATGGCGCACGGGATCTATCATCCGAAGGACCCAAAGGCCGTCGCCTCACCGAAAGGCGGGCTGATCATCTCCTGGTGCGGCATGCGTGGCCTCGTCACGCTCGCCGCCGCCTTCGCGCTGCCGGAAAGCTTTCCCTATCGCGATTTCATCGTCTTTAGTGCCTTTGCTGTCGTGCTCGGCACGCTAGTCGTGCAGGGGCTGACGCTGCGCCCGCTGATCCTGGCCTTCGGCCTCAAGGACGACGATCCCGTCGGCATCGAGGTCGCGCGCGCCCGTGCGGTCGCCTATCGCGCGGCGCTCGATGCCATCGAGGACGATCCGTCGGAGGAGGCGGAAATCCTGCGGCTCGAATATCGCGCCATCCTGATGCAGGCGGACGACGATCCGCACGGCGGCATCGCCAATGGCGAACTGCCCGCCGATCCCCTGCGCCGCCGCGCCATCGAAGCTGCGCGAAAATCGATCTTCGACCTGCGTGCCACCGAAGTGATCGGCGACGACGCATTCCACCGGATCGAGGAAGAGCTTGATCGCGCGGAGTTGAGCGCCGGGGGATGAATCCCTCCATCGCCAAACTCCACCGTCGTCCCGGACAAGCGCGCCTAAAGCGCGCGCCGATCCGGGACCCATAGCCCCGAATATCCATTTGAAGCGGGCTGGAGCCACCAGAGTGCCCATTGCAGCGGCCTGTGGTTATGGGTCCTGGATCTGCGCTTACGCTTGTCCGGGACGACGGCTGGGATTGGGGCAGCAGCCCATTGCACCGCGAACAACATTGAACCAAACGCCACCTCCCCAGACTCATCCCTCATGACGACCCTGACTGACGACCGTCGTGTCCGCGCGCGTGATGCGTCGCCTGCACGATATTTTTATCTCCATATGGCGCTGGCCTGCGCGGCCACCGCGTTTCTCGGCTTCGCACCGACCTATTGGGTGCCGCTCGTCAACCGGACATTCTCCACCAGCCCGGTGATCCATTTTCACGGACTCTTGTTCTTTACCTGGACCCTCTATTTCGTGCTCCAGACCTGGCTCGCTGCCTCGGGCCGCGTGGTCAATCACCGTTCGCTCGGCATCGCCGGCGTGTCGCTCGCGACCGCGATGACGATCTTCGGCTTCCTCGCCTCCGTGCATGTGATGCAGCATTCCGCCGCGCTCGGACAAAAAGAAGCCGGCATCGCTTTCTCTATCGTGCCGATGAGCGGGATCGCGTTCTTCGCCGTGGTGTTCGTGCTCGCGATCATGAACACGCGAAAGCCCGAAATTCACAAGCGCCTGATGCTGCTCGCCGCGGTCTCGATCCTCGACGCCGCGATCGCGCGCTGGTTCCTCACGTTTCTCGCGCCTCCCGGACCGCCCGGTCCGCCGCCGGTGCCCGTGACCATCGCGCCGGCCGTCGTCGCCTCGCTGCTGCTCGTCGTCGCCATGGTGCGCGACCGGCGCACCGAGGGCCGCGTGCATCCGGTCTACGTCTACGGCACGCTGGCGGTGCTGGCGGCGAAGGTGCTGAACTGGCCGATCAGCGAGACGGCGGCGTGGCATTCCTTCGCCGGCGGGATTCTGGCGCTGGCGCAGTAGGTCTCTGTGATTGAGTAGCCGAAGCAGGAAGTAACTCCGTCACCCTGAGGTGGCCGCTTCTTCAGCGGCCCTCGAAGGGTGACGGCCCAGCTGCTACAGCTCGGCCGCTCATCCTTCGAGGCTCGCACTCCGGCGCGTTGCGCACCGCAGCGTTCGCACCTCAAGATGACGGGTCTTGCAGGTTTGCTTCACGCCCCCGCCTTGCACGTAATCCCGCCGTCCACGACGAGTTCGATCCCCGTCACGTATTTGGACTCGTCCGACGCCAGGAACAGCGCCGCATTGGCGACGTCCCAGGCATCGCCCATGTGGCCCATCGGCACCTGCGCGTCGCGGGCGCGCCACATCGCTTCGACATCGCCTTTGGCGTAGCTGGCGGCGAGGCCGGCGGAATGTGCGACCATCGGCGTCTTCATCAAGCCGGGCAGGATCGCATTGACGCGCACATGATGGCGCGCGAACTCGATCGCGGTGGTGCGCGTCATCTGGTTCATCGCCGCCTTCGAGGTGCCGTAGGTGACGTAGGAGATGCCCATATGGCGGATCGAGGCGATCGAGGAGATGTTGATGATCGAGCCGCCGCCCTGCTCCACCATGACTGGGATGACGTGCTTCATGGCGAAATAGGCGCTCTTGAGGTTGACGCTGAAGACGCGGTCCCAGCTCTCCTCGGTTACCTCGACCACGCTACCCATCTCGGCAATGCCGACATTGTTGTCGAGCACGTCGATGCGGCCGTATGCCTTGAGGCACGCCGCGACCATCGCCTCGACCTCGCTCGCGCGCGAGACGTCGGCGGTGAAGGCGGCCGCCTTGCCGCCTTCGTCGGTGATGATCTTCGCGGTCTCTTCGGCCGCGGTACCATTGCGATCGACGCAAAATACCTGCGCGCCCTCGCGGGCAAAGGTCGCCGCGGTGGCCTTGCCGTTGCCCCAGCCCGGCCCGATCGAGCCGGCCCCCACCACCATCGCAACCTTGCCCTTGAGCCGATCCATCGCGTTTCTCCCTGGTTATTATTAGTAGCCCGGATGGAGCAAAGCGTAATCCGGGGCGACTGTCCCCGGATTACGCTTTGCTCCATCCGGGCTACGGATCGTTACAAACTTTCATCGTGGTGACGTTAGCACCGATGGGATGGCCGACAATCTCCGACAGCGTCCGGCACGCGCCGTCATGACATAGCCGCCATTCGCCGGCCGCATCGGAATTGCCAAGCACGACCTCCTGCATCGGACCGCGCTTCGGCTGCCATTGAAACCAGCCGTCGACAAGCCGCGCTTCGGGCGGCGGCTCCATGCCGGCGCCCGTGCCCTTCACCCGTGCCTGCACGAGCTCGAGGCCGGCCGGTGTGACGCGCCAATCCTCCTGCCAGTCGACCTTCTCGATCGAGTGCGTCCACACCAGCGTGAACGCGGAAAGCGCCAGCGCCTTCACACCTCCCGCTGTTGCGAAGCAGAGGCTCACATCGCCTCGACCGGCGCCGGTGGACGCTGCCGCCATTGCCACAGCACCAGCGTGGCGGCGAGCACGAAGCCCACGGCGTCGCTGAATGGAAAATCGCCGAGCAGGCATAACGCGGCGCCGAGCGCGACCACGCGTTCGAGCAGCGTCAGGCGCGTGAACAGGAAGCCGATCGCGACCATGCCGAACAGCGCGATTGCCACCAGCGCCTTGAGGCTCGCGAGCGCCACCGCGCCGTAGAAGCCGAGCTTTGCCGCCATGGGATCGCCGGCCTGCAGCATCAGCGCCGGCGAATAGACAAAGATGAAGGGAATGACGTAACCGGCAAGCGCGATGCGCATCGCCTCCCAGCCGATCTTGTCCGGATTCTCCTTCGCGATCGGCGCTGCCGCGAGCGCGGCCAGCGCCACCGGCGGCGAGAGGTCGGCCATGATGCCGTAATAGAACGCGAACATGTGGCTGGCGATCAGGGGCACGCCGAGCTTTGCCAGCGCGGGCGCAGCAAGCGCGGCAGTGATGATGTAGGTCGGGATCGTCGGGATGCCGGTGCCGAGCAAGATCGACAGCAGCATCGTCATGATCAGCGCCAGGAACAGGCTCTTCTCGCCGAGACCGATCACCCAGCCGCCGAAGATGGTGCCGACGCCGGTCTGCGACATCATGCCGATGATGACGCCGACAATGGCGCAGGCCATGCCGACGGTGATGGCGGACTTGGCGCTTTCGGCCAGCGCATCGCGGCAGGCGCGCAGGGCGGCAAACCCGCCGCGCACGAACGCGGTGATGACGATCAAGGCAACGACGATGCCAGCGACCGGCACGATCTGGAGGCCATCACGTGACAGCGCGGCGACGACGAGCGCGAGCCCGATCCAGAAGATGTAGCGGATCGCCGTGTGAGAGACGCCCGCCGTGATGCTGGCGCCCAGAATCAACGCCACCGTCAGCGCGAGACCCATGCTGCCGGCATAGAGAGGCGTAAAACCTTCGAACAGCATGAAGACCAGCGCCGCGAGCGGCAGCACGAGATACCAGCGCGTCACCAGCGCCTTCCAGGCGCTTGGGATTTCCGAGCGCTTCATGCCGGTGAGGCCGTGCTTGCCGGCTTCCAGATGCACCATCCAGAACGCGGAGGCGAAATAGAGCACCGCGGGGATCGCCGCCGCCTTGACGATTTCCGAGTACTGGACGCCTAGCGTCTCCGCCATGATGAAGGCGACCGCACCCATCACCGGCGGCATGATCTGCCCGCCCATCGACGCCGTGGCCTCGACGCCGGCTGCAAACGCGCGGCGGTAGCCGAACCTGATCATCAGCGGAATCGTGAACTGGCCGACAGTGACGACATTGGCGACGCCGGAGCCGGAGATCGTGCCCATCATGCCCGATGCGAATACCGCGACCTTGGCCGGACCGCCGCGGGTGCGGCCGAACAGCCCGAGCGAGACGTCGGTGAAGAGCTGGATCATGCCGGCGCGCTCCAGGAACGAGCCGAACAGGATGAACAGGAAGATATAGGTCGCCGAGACGTAGATCGGCACGCCGTAGAAGCCTTCGGTGCCGAACGACAGATGCGTGATGATCTGGTCGAAATCATAGCCGCGATGGTTGAGCGGCGACGGCAAATACTGGCCGAAGAACCAGTAGACCAGACAGGCGCCGCACATCAGCGGCAGCGCCGCACCCATCAGCCGCCGCGTGCCCTCGAAGATCAGGACCGCAAGCAGCGTGCCGACTACGAGATCGAGCCGCGTCGGATCGCCGTCACGCGCGATCAGATCGGCGTAGAAGATCCACTGATAGAGCCCGCAGACAAATCCGGCGCCGCCGATCAGCCAGCCGAGCGCGCGGCCAAAATCGCTTTTGGCGGTGAAATTGCCGATCAGGCCGAAGGTGAGGAGAATGAGAAAGCCGACATGGACGCCGCGCACGACCTGGCTGGACAGATAGTTGAAGGCGGCGACATAGAGCTGGAAGGTCGCGAAGGCGATGCCGATCCAGTAGGCGAGATGACCCCACCAGCCCGGACCAAAACCTTCCGGAAAGCCGTGCTCGAAATTGTCGAACTCGACCTTGATCGGCGCTTCGGTGCCTTCTGCCTTTTCCAGCATTTCAACTCGTCCCAAATCGTCCAGCGCTTATAGCATCGGCAAGGCCTATCCAAACCGTCATGCCCGGGCTTGTCCCGCCTGCGCGGCCGAAGCCGCTTCGGCGAGGCGAAGACCCGGGCAGCACCCACGATCTTTCTCGCCTAGCCTTAGAACGTGGATGGCCGGGACATCTGCGCGAAGACGCGCTTCACGCTTTTGCCCGGCCGTGACGTCCGACTGTGAGAGCCTGACCTTACTTGATCAGCCCCTTTTCCTTGTAGTAGCGGATCGCGCCGGGGTGCAGCGGAACCGGGCTGCCACTGGCCGCCGTCTCGAGCTTGATCTCCTTGCCCGCGGCATGGGCGTTCTGCAATTCCGGCAGCGACTCGAAGACCAGCTTGGTCATCTGATAGGCGAGATCGTCCGACACCGCCGAGCTGGTGACGAGATAGTTGATCACGGCCGCGGTCGGCACGTCCTTGTCCTGCCCGGTATAAGCGTTGGCGGGAATGGTCGCCGCGATGAAGGGCGGGCCGATCTTGTCGACGGTTTCCTTCGGCACGGAGACCACCGTGATCGGGCTCGAGGTCGAGAGATCCTTCAGCGAGGCCACGCCGAGCCCGGCCGATTGCAGCGTCGCGCCAAGCTGACGGTTCTTCATCAGGTCCACGGATTCGGCGAACGGCAGGTACTCGACCTTGCCGAGGTCCTTGTAGCTCATGCCGGCGGCGGCGAGGATCGCGCGCGAGTTCAGCTCCGTGCCGGATTTCGGCGCGCCGACCGAGAGGCTCTTGCCCTTGAGGTCCGCGAGCGTCTTGATGCCGGACTCGGCGGTCGCGACGATCTGGATGTAGTTCGGATAGATCGCGCCGATGGTGCGCAGCTTGTCGAGCTTGGTCTTGAAGCCCGCCTCCTCCTCGCCGTCCCAGGCGGCCTTGAGCGAATCGCCCAGCGTGAACGCCAGTTCGCCGCGGCCCTGCTGCAGCAGGATGAGGTTCTCGACCGAGGCCTTGGTGGCCTGCACCTGCGTCTTCACGTTCGGAATCTTGTCGCCATAGATTTTTCCGATCGCGACTCCGAGCGGATAGTAGACGCCGGAGGTGCCGCCGGTCAGCACGTTGATGAAGGATTGCGCCTGCGCGCAAGGTGCCGACGCCGCCAGAGCAAGAGCCGCGGCCACGCCGAAAAACGTCCGTTTCATGATTTTTATACTCCCCAAACCGGCGGGAAATTGGCCGGATGAGGCGACCGGGTCAACCCATCCAATAGGCCAAACAGTGATGCGGTAAACGGACGTTACGGCTCGACTTATTGGGAACCTGGCAGGTGCGGCGACGTAACGCACTTCAGCCTTGAGTCGGATCGACTGGGCTGCGGACTCGGTCACCTCTCCCGCTTGCGGGAGAGGTCGCTCCGAAGGCGCGGGTGAGGGTTCTGTCCTCTAGGGGATTGTCCCATTGTGGAGACACCCTCTCCCCACCCCTCCCCCGCAAGCGGCAGGGCTGTCCCGGGAATGATTCACTATGCCGCAGCGCATGCCCGGCAAATCCAGCGTGAACCGGATACTTTCTGGTTGTCGAGACACAGAAAAGGG
>NZ_JADPKQ010000026.1:0-8840 GCF_023074015.1 Bradyrhizobium sp. 142 | reverse complement strand
GAAGCGATCCGCACAATGGTCAGCAGCAACGTTCCCACCGGTCGGCATCACGGCGCGCCCAAGCATGGAGACGCGCTGCTGGCCGGTCTGATCCGGTGCCAGCGCTGCGGCCGTAAGCTCACACTCCGGTACTCCGGCATGAAGCACCATATCCCGCGCTACAGCTGCAGCCGCGCCCGGATGGACAATGGCGGCCCTCACTGCATCGCCTTCGGCGGATTGCGCGTCGATGATGCAATCGAGGAAGCACTGCTTGGCGTCGTTGGTCCGGGCGCTATCGCCGCTGCAACCGCGGCCGCCAAGGAAGCCGGGGAACGGCGGGATCAGGTGCGCGATGCGCTCAGTCGCGATCTGGAAGCGGCGCGCTATGCCGCCGACCGGGCTTTCCGGCAATACGATGCCGCTGACCCCGCGAACCGGCTGGTGGCGAGTGAGCTGGAAGCGCGCTGGAACAGGGCGCTCGCTCACGCGGCGGAGGTCGAGGGCAAGATCGCTATGCATGATGCGACGACGCCCGCCTCCCTTGCTGATCCAGTTGCGCTCGGCGTTCTGGCCTCGAACCTCAAAACGGTCTGGGATGCGCCGACGACGGATGCCCGCCTCAAGAAGCGCATTGTGCGCACCCTCATCCATGAGGTCGTGGCCGATATCCACGACGCGGCCTCCGAGATCGTTCTCATCGTCCACTGGGTGGGTGGCGCCCACAGCGAGTTGCGCTTGCCCAAACGCCGGCGCGGGCAGCGCAACAGCACCTCTACCGATATCATCCAAGCCGTGCGTCAGCTGGTGCTGATTGCCGGCGACGATCTGATTGCCGGCCTCCTCAACCGCAACGGCCTCAAGACCGGCAACGGCAATCGCTGGACCCGCGAGCGCGTCACATCAATGCGCTCGAGCTACCACATCCCGGTGTTCAAGCCCGCCGAGGACGAGATCGAACCCTGGCTCAACCTCGGTAACGCCGCAAAGCTCCTGAAGATCGCGCCCAAGACGCTTCGGCTGGCCGCTGAAGCCGGCGAGATCGAAGCCAGAGCCGGGCCCGAAATTTTGAACGCGTCGCTAAGTGGAGTTTCTGCCTGAAGGCGGCGATAATCGCCATGAACAGGAGAGACCATCAACAGACGAGCGCGCCGGAATCACACACCGGCTTTCAAGGCGAAGGTGGCGCTTGCCGCCGTCAAGGGCGACCGAACGATAGCTCAACTGGCTGAGCACTTTGACGTCCACCCAATCAGATTACGGCGTGGAAAGCCCAGCTGGAGAGTGGAGCTTCCGGAGTTTTTGGACCTGGCAGCGCGGCGCCGGCCGTGCCTGCGATCGACGTGAAGTCGCTGCACGCCAAGATCGGAGAACTGACGCTGGAGAACGATTCCTAAGAAACGGCAGCATCTACGTTCGGCTCCAAGGGCTGGAGAACAAAGCCGAATGCCTTGGCACGCCGATGCAAATTGTTGACCACTCGCGTCCGGTAACGCGTCTCGTAGGACGAGGCCCCGGGATCGACATAGTCCATTCCGTATCGCACAGCATTGTAGAACAGAACTGCGATCTTCCGGGCCGTGGCGGTCACGGCCTTAGCCTTGTTGATGCGCGCTGAGATTCGTCTATAAAAGGCGCCGAGCGCGGTGTCTGTACGACCCACGGTCACGGCAGCAAGGCGCAGAAGTGCCGCCGCCCGGCCGCCGGATCGGCGCGTTCGGGACGAGAGCATTTTGCCGCCGGAGATCCTGTTGCTCGGCGCTAGTCCCAGCCAGGAAGTAAAGTGCTTTGCACTTGGCCACGAGGAGAGGTCGTCGCCGCATTCAGCGATCAGCTTCAGCGAGGGGTAAGGGCCGAGGCCCTCGATCGTGGTGATGTCCTTTCCGAGCAACGCGAACAGCGCCTCGCGAACGTCGAAAGCTAAAGCGTTCGCCTGATCGGTTCGATTCTGACGCCGCGAGGCCCGCGGCGGTGATCCATGGCCATGACCGCGATGGATGCTCGGTTCCTTCAACACGGCTTCGATCCGGGTGTCGCAGGCAGATGCCTTCTCGTGGTAGGCGTGTAGAGCGCAAGTGCCTGCTCGAGCGCAAACAGAAGCTCGGCGCGGTAGCTTCCGGTGAGCGCCTTCGCGATCGTCTCGGCGCTGGAGTGGCAACTGTAATGGCGCAAGCACGCCAGCGCCTCAGGATCGCGCTCGCCGGCAAGGATCGCGCGTATGATACGCAGGCCGGTCGCGCCGGTGATGTCGGCGACGACGTGGTGCAGCTGAAGATTCATCTGTGACCCGCAAGACCATGCGTTTCGTTCCGATCAAATCGGCCGATCAGCAGGCGGCGGCCATGGTACTGAAGACGCGCGCTCTTTTACTCCGCCAGCAAACTCAGGCGATCAACGCGCTTCGCGGGCATTTGTCGGAGTTGGGCATTATAGCCGCTATCGGCACGTCGAAAGTAGCAGAGTTGATCGAGATCGTGCGGGACGAAGAGGACATTTGCCTGCCAAAAGCCGCCCGTTTGGCTTTGGCTGAAATCGCCGATCAGATCGAGGCATTGACGCGCCAGATCGATAAGCTCGAACGAGGTACCGTCGGCGAGGTGAAGCGTGACGAGGACATGCGGCGGCTGATCACAATTCCGGGCGTTGGAGCGATCACGGCGGCTTCCGTCAAAGCGCTGGTCCCGGATCCCGAAGGATTCAAATCCGGCCGTCACTTCGCCGCCTGGCTGGGACTGACGCCAAAGCCCCATTCTAGCGGCGGCAAGGAACGGTTCGGCGGCATATCGAAAATGAGGAATCCAACGCTCCGCTCGCTGCTTGTTTGTGGCGCGACATCGGTTTTGCGCCGCGTGAAGGGCAACGAGAAAGCGCCGCGGTGGCTAGTCGCGCTTTTGGCGCGACGGCCTTTCAAGGTAGTCGCGGTCGCGCTTGCAAGATCGCGAGGATCATCTGGCCGCTCCTCACCAAGGGCGGGAGCTATCGAAATACTGGCGCGGCAAGCGGCGCAGCACGTGCCTGAGCCGAACGACGACCAGAACAGACTGCCCGGCACGTAGCCGGACAGAGGCGAGGTGCATAATTAGACGGTGACTCCACGGGACGAAATCCCGAGGCGAGAGAGGCCGGCGCGACAATGCGCTTAAAGCGCGTCAGATTGATCAGCCCCTCGCATCGCGAATTTCATCGAGGCCAGCGGTCAACGACCGCGCTGAAAGGCCGGACATATGACCGCACCGTTCCAGGAGGACGAAATGTCTAAAAAAGCACTTGCCCGCGGGGCCGTTCCACATATGTCGCGCTATAGGCGCCGCCGAACCGTCTCGCGCGACAGGCTCTTGTGTTCGGTGAGCTTGATCATCGCGCCCGCCAGCAGCTTGAGCGTCCAGCGGGCACGACCCTTTGGCGGACTGGCGCAGGCTGTCGCCACAAGCAAGGCTTCTTGCCGTAAGTTTGCGTTACGCCCCGGGACGCGGTTCTTCGCTCAGTGCCCGCTCCAGATTGCCTTCCACGAAGCGTCGCTTGGTCCCGTACACGGTCGAGCCGCTCACACCGACGCTCCTTGCGATCTCCTCGTCGCTGGTCCCGGCATCGGCGGCCAGCAAAATCTGCGCGCGCTTGAGCTTGCGGGACGCATGCTTGCCGCCGCTGAGCAGCGCCTTCAGTTCGGTGCGTTCGATTTGGCTGAGTTCGACCCGATAGCGTACATTCATGGCGTGCCTCCTCGTTCGAGGCACGCACGAACAACTGAATCGGATGGCCGGCGTGAGTCCTTCGACAAAACCCGTCACGCCCACGCAGGGGCAGTATCTGGCTTTTATCCACCTCTATACCCGGCTGCATCGCAGGCCCCCGGCCGAAACCGACATGCAGGAATATTTCCGCGTCAGCCCGCCTTCGGTTCACCAGATGGTGCTGACGTTGGAACGCGCCGGCTTCATCAGACGGCAGCCAAGGACGCCTCGCAGCATCGAGGTCCTCGTCGATCCGAAACTCCTGCCCGTGCTAATCTGACTGCCGCACTCAACGCTAAAATCACCGTGCAGAACCACTAGCGAATGCTCCAGTTTGTCATTCCGTCATCCGACAATGACGGCGGGTTCGTGTCGTAAATCTCGCGGCAAATGCCGTCCGACGCGTATTTCATGAGGCCTGCGCCCTGCAGGCTCGTGTCGTTCAACAACGCGCCGAATTTCTCGAGGTCGCTTTCATATTCGAGGTCGACCAGGTAAGCCGCGAGGCGCAACGCGCTGCTCAGGTCCTGGTAGTCGTCGTCGCTCGAGATACCTCTCTGCGCCCGGTCGGCCGCCATTTGACTTGCGTGCCTCAATTGCGCGTTCTTCAAATGCTCGAGCAGTTCGAGCGTCGGTCGAATGGGCTCAACCATATTGCGTCTTCGGCTTGATTGCCGATCCTGCACATCGAAGCGGGTGAACTTGGTAGCATTAGCCTCGCGAGATGACGTCATCCATAATCTCCTTTGCTGCATAGACGTGGTAAATACGGTCGTGAAGAGGGCCCACTCGCTCCGAGTGACGAGGAGCGGGCTGAAGGGTGCAGCCTCCGCAAGACGGCCAACCCTTGGTTTTCAATCGTCCTTGAGAATCTTCTCAAAGGATTTGATGTTATTAATACAGCTTGGAACTGGTTGTTACCGGTTTGATAGTCGTTGATCTCAACGACTACGTCCAGCGCTTCGCGGCGCTTGTCTCACATGCATCGGTCACGGCGCCCTGCCATTGCTTGGGTTCGGATGTTCAGGCATGGAAACTCTTGTTAAAGGTGCGCCGCGGAGTCTTTAGTGCTGCGGTTACAATACAGATGGCTTCGAACGAAGTGTCGTGAAACTGACGTGAAGTGCCCCCGGATTTTTGACTGGCGGCCTAGCATTACAGTTGCCGTTTTGCCTTGAGGTGCGCACGCCGAGCGATCGCCTGGTGAGCTCTGCGCCAGAGTGACCATGCGATGATGTGGGCGGGTTGGATCCGCTTTCGAGCGAGTCTGATGGCGATGCGGCGGATTTCCTGAATTGACCAGCGGATCAATGACGCGGCTGCGATGGTTTTGTTTTTGCCGTGGTTCGGCGTTGCGTTTTTTTGGCTGCGGCGGATTGGCATGATGGCGGATCACCGCCATCATGGCGAAGGCGAGCATCACCATAGAGACGTGGCGATGCCAGCCATGCCAGGATCTGCTCTCGTTGTGATCAAGCCCGAACTCATTCTTGGCAGTCTCAAAACTGTCCTCGATCGCCCAGCGGTGGCCTTCGACTGCGACCAGCGTTTCAATGGCCGTTCCTGCCGGGCACCAGGTGGTGAAGAAGGCGAGGTCACCATCTGCGATGCGACGACGGATCAGCAGACCACGTGTCCACAAACCGTCATTTGCGCTGTTGAACTGCCCGGCATCGAGATCGGCCAGTTCGAGATAGCACCAATCATGCAGCCGCGGTCCTTTGGTTCCGTCCCCTGTCGACAGGGGTTTCCAGTCGGACGAACGCCGCGTCGAGGCGATGTCCGCGGCGGTGCCAGAGGCTGATCGCCGCTTGCCCCAGGATCGAAACACATGAGTGCTGCTGACCCCGAGCACATAGCCTTTGCCAGCCTGGCGTAGTTGCTGCTCGATATCGCCGACACCGTAGACGGTGTCACCAGCAACCCAGTTGAATGGTACAGACGCGGCGATGGCGCGTGCGATCATTCTGGTCGCAAGCTTTGGTTTGGTCGCAAAGCTGGTATCGGGGGGCACGTATGTGGCTTCCAGGCGATCTGGATCGTCGGTCCATTCCTTCGGAAGATACAACGCGCGATCGATGAACGCATGACCATGACGCGAAACGTAGGTAGCGAAGACGCCGATCTGGCAGTTCGTAATCTTCCCTGCCGAACCAGTGTATTGCCGTGCCACTCCGCATGAGGCCTTACCCTGCTTGAGAAAGCCAGTCTCGTCGATCACGAGGACCGCATCCTCATCTGCCAAATGCTCGACGGCAGTGCTGGGTCATCCCGCCGAAGGCCAATGGCGCGTTCGTAGCCGCCATGGAAGATGTGCTGGCGGTCTACACGCGGCCACGCGATGCCGATTACCCGCTGGTGTGCCTGGACGAGAAGGTGTTCTACACCGTGCCGTCGCGTTTGATCGGGCACCAACTGCGGGTGCGCTAGTCGCGCACGATATCGCGCAAGGCATCGGCATCCCAATCCCTGCGACCCAGGATCGCCTGTTGCCGCCATGGACCAGGATCGCCTGCCGCCTCCGCGCATCCAGCCGCGCTCGCTACGAGCGGCGTTCCATGCTGATCACCGCCAATCAGCCGTTTGGAGAGTGGAACAGGGTCTTCCCGGATCCTGCTATGACGCTCGCCGCCATCGATCGCCTCGTTCACCACGCCACCATCGTCGAGATGAACGTCGAAAGCTATCGCAGGCGCACCGCGCTCGAGCGGAAGCGTGGTCCAGGGCGACCATCCTCGCACGCGACACCAAAAACACTCGCTGATTGACGCTCCGCGACAATCAGAGCGAACAAAACTCTTGCGCGCGACAATCATCGCGGCAATCATCACCTCGCCGCGACACCGACTCGCCATCCTGATTGTCGTGCGCTTCCCATCCAGATTGTCGCGCTATAGGCATAGCCCGCCAGATGCTGCTCCGGATGCGCACCGCCACCATCGGGCGAGTAGAAGAACACGGCCGCCGGCGGATCTGGTCCGGCAAACGGACGGTCGTCGCGCACGTAGGTCTAGAGCCGGCCGGTCCGGGTCTTGCCCTTGGCCAGGACTGGCACCGTGGTGTCATCCGCGTGGATGCGCTCCGCTGCGAAGACGTGGCTCCGGATCGCATCGACCAGAGGCATCAGGCTTGCTGCGGAGGCACCTACCCAGTCCGCGAGCGTCGAAACGTCGAGGTCGATGCCTTAACGCTGGTAGACCTCGCTCTGACGATGAAGCGGCAGGTGCAGGCCGTACTTGGCGAACAGGACATGGGCCAGCAGCTTGGGCCCTGCACGCCCGCGCGCAATCGGGTGCGAAGGAGCCGGCGGCCGGGTGATCGCTTCGCAGGCCCGGCAGACGAGCTTCTCGCGCACGTGCTGGATCACCTTCCAGTGGCGCGGAACGAGCTCCCAGCGTCTCGGTCACGTCCTCGCCAATCTTTCGAATCGGCTGTCGCGGCAGCATGGGCAGGTGGCAGGCACCGGATAGACGATGCGCCGATCAGCGGCTCGGACAGAGATCGCGTCTTGTGATTCTCTGGTCGACGATGAGCGCTGATGATCTCTCCCCGACGATGTAACTACGCTACAGGCGATGTTGCGCGCCGAGCGGGCGGCTCGGCTGGCTGCGGAGGCAGAAGCCCAGGCGGGGGTCTTGCTGATCGAGAAGCTCAAGCTCACGATCAAGAAGCTGCGGCACGAGCAGTTCGGACAGTCCTCCGAGCGCGGCGCATTGCTGGACCAGCTCGAGCTACAGCTCGGCGACTTGGAGGAGAATGCGGCACAACTTAACACCGCGGCGCAGATGGCAGCCGAGAAGATTGCGGTGCCATCGTTTGAGCGCCGCAAGCCAGCACGCCGGGCGCTGCCGAGCATTTGCCGCGGGAGCGCCGGTCGCGCGACCAGCGATGCAAGCCGCTCCGTCCGGTGAATGCCGCCTTGCCGAATGAGGCGGTACAATGCGTCAGGGCCGGCGCTTCAGAGCGCGGCCCTCAATGAAAGCCCAATGGCCAAATCCGTTGCAGCCGACTTCGTCGTCCGTGAAGAAGGCCTAAGCCACTGATCGGGAATCTCGATTTGGGCTAAGGGGCATTTCCAGATTGCAAGGTTTTGATGCCTTGGGCGTCAGAACCTTGCGATTTGGCTTTCGTGGATTCCCTCGAAGCGGGAAGCATGATTCCTTGTCTGCATCGGAGGGGACGATGCGGCCGAAGAAGCACAAGACGACGGGATCGAACGATCTGTTCCGGGCTCGGCTCGACCAGATCATCAATATGAAGCACGAGCTGGTTCTGCTCGCCGGCAAGGTCGATTGGGACTGGATCGACGGCGAGATCGCGCCGCTCTACAGCGAGAACGGCAGGCCCGGGATCGAGACGCGCTTCATGATCGGTCTGCTGTTGCTCAAGCACATTTACGGGCTGTCCGATGAGGGGGTGTGCGAGCGCTGGGTCCATGACCCATACTTCCAGTTCTTCACCGGGGAAGAGTTCTTTCAGCACACGTTCCCGCACGAGCGCTCGGACCTGAGCCATTGGCGCAAGCGGCTTGGCGACAAGCTGGAGTTGCTGCTGGCCGAGAGCTTGCGGGTAGCGCACGAGGCCGGTGTATTACGTAGCCAGGACCTCAAGCGGGTTACGGTCGACACCACGGTGCAGCCGAAGGCCATCACCTTTCCGACCGATGCCAAGCTGCTGCATGCGGCCATCAAGGGGCTCAACCGCCTGGCGATCAGGCACGGCGTCAGGCTGCGGCAATCCTATGCTCGCATCGCCAAGGCCGCCGCGATGATGGCCGGCCGCTACGCCCATGCCAAACAGTTCAGGCGGCATCAGCGGCAGTTGCGTATCCTGCGTAGCCGGCTGGGCCGGATCATCCGCGACATCCGCCGCAAGATCGAAGGTCAGCCAGCACTGGAGCAGGCGTTCGCCCTCCCGCTCGGCCGGGCCACGCAGATCCGCTCGCAGCAGCAGCGCCAGCGCCAGCGCGGCTGGAAGCTCTATTCCTTCCATGCCCCGGAGGTGGAGTGCATCGGCAAGGGCAAGGCCAGCGCGCCTTACGAGTTAATGGCATGGACCACGCCCGCTCTCAGCGGCAACGTTAAGCCCCGGCAAGAGAAGGAGCACGAGCCATGTCCCATACGAACATTG
>NZ_JADPKQ010000047.1:0-8843 GCF_023074015.1 Bradyrhizobium sp. 142 | reverse complement strand
TCGGAAACTGACGGTTCTTTGCTTTTGCTGCCACAGGTCATCCTCGAAATGAGCCTGTCACAGAAATTATCGTGTCTCATTCCAGGGGTGCAGTCCAGTGCACAAAACTCCGAATCCCGCGATGCAAGGCCAGCTTTCACGAGGCCGACTTTCATTCGTCGGCAATTCCTCGCATCACCAATGTCCGATCCAGCGGAGCAAGTAACATCGCTGCCTCACGAACTCCGCCCGTAAAGCCGCTCGTCCGACCACACCGGCCTCTGGCGTGTCGATCCAATTGGTTACCTTGCCGGCTTGCAGCATGGTCATACTCTTCGCCTATCGGATCTTGACGACGACCTTGCCCCTGGAGCGACCCGTCTCGATGTAGGCCAAGGCGTCGTTGGTCGCTTCGAACGGGAAGATCCGGTCCACGACCGGGCGAATGATCCCGGCTTTGATCAGCGATGCGATCTGGCCCAGCTGATCGCCGTTCGCGCGCATGAACAGGAACGAATAGCTGACGCGGCGGCGCTTGGCCTTGCTTCGGATGCGGAAGCTCAGAAGACGCACAACCTGACGCAGCAACCAGTTCAGTCCCTGGTCTTTGGCGAAATCGGGGTCGGGCGGGCCGGAAATAGAAATCAGTTTGCCGCCGGGCTTCAACACGCTGAGCGATTTTTGCAGCGTGTCGCCGTCCAGGCTGTTCAACACCACGTCGTAGCCGGACAGGACCTTCTCGAAGTCCTGCCTCTTGTAGTCGATGATGACATCGGCGCCGAGGCTCCTGACCAGTTCGACATTCGCCGTGCTCGTCGTCGTCGCGACCATCGCGCCGAGATGCTTCGCCAGTTGGATGGCGAGGGTGCCCACGCCGCCTGAGCCGGCATGGATGAGAACTTTCTGCCCCTTCTTCAATTCGGCCAGCTCGACCAGCGCCTGCCAGGCGGTCAGGCCCACGAGGGGGATGGAGGCCGCTTCCTCCATGCTGAGGTTTTTCGGCTTCAAAGCCATGTCGACTTCGTTGACGGCGATGTACTGCGCGAACGTCCCGATCCGGCCATCGCGCGGCCGGGCATAGACCTCGTCACCCGGCTTGAAGCGACGGACTTTGGATCCGATCCGAACCACGATTCCGGCCACGTCGTGCCCGAGGGCAAACGGCGGTCGATAGGGCAGGATGAGCTTGAACTCTCCATCCCGAATCTTGGAATCCAGAACATTGAGCCCGGCCGCGTGAATCTCGACCAGAACATCGTCGTCCCGCAACGTCGGCTCCGGCATGTCGCCGAAGCGCAGGGCATCCTTCTTCTTGTATCTGTCGAGGATGAAAGCCTTCATCACGGTCTGTTCTCAGGGCGGCTGTTCTCAGGGCGGCTTGCGGCTGCAATGGTGGGATAGTCGGTATAGCCGGCGGAGCCACCGCCATAGAGCGTCGCCGGATTAAACTCCGCCAGCTTCGCGCTGGTCTTCAGTCTGTCCACGAGGTCGGGATTGGCTATGAAAGGTCGACCGAAGGCGAACAGGTCCGCCTTGCCCGCCGAGAGGCACGAAGCTGCGAGTTCGAGGTCGTAGCCGTTGTTTGCAATATACGTGTTGTTGAACCGCCGTCGCAGCGATCCGAAGTCGAATGGTGCGACATTCCGCGGTCCGCCCGTGGCGCCCTCGACGACATGGATATAGACGATGCCCAAGGCATCGAGTTGATCGACGATGTAGTCGAACTGTGCCTGAGGATCGCTGCTCGAAACGCCATTGGCCGGCGATACCGGCGAGATCCGGATTCCGGTGCGCCCGCCGCCAATCTCCTCGACGACCGCAGCCGTAACCTCCAGCATCAGCCGGGCGCGGTTCTCGACCGATCCGCCGTAAGCATCGGCGCGGACATTGGCCCCGTCCTTGGCGAATTGATCCAGCAAATAGCCATTGGCGCCATGAATCTCGACGCCATCGAAGTCGGCCGCAACGGCATTCGCGGCCGCTCGCCGGAAGTCGCTCACGATTCCCGGAATCTCGTCGAGCGTCAGCGCACGGGGCTCTGACACGTCAACGAAGGCGTTGTGGACGAACGTCTTGGTGCGGGCGCGGATCGGCGAGGGCGCCACGGGCGCGGCGCCGTTGTCTTGCAGGTCGACGTGCGAGACCCGGCCCACATGCCAGAGCTGCAGGAAAATCCGCCCGCCCTTGGCGTGAACCGCGTTCGTGACCGTGCGCCAGCCGTCGATCTGAGCCTGGGAGTAGATGCCGGGCGTGTCCTGGTAACCCTGTCCCTGCTGCGAGATCTGGGTGGCCTCGGAAATCAGCAGGCCGGCTGACGCGCGTTGGCCGTAATACTCCGCGGCGAGATCGCTGGGAACGAAGCCCGGGCCAGCGCGATTGCGCGTCAGGGGCGCCATGACGATCCGATTGGAGAGGGTCAGCGAGCCGAGAGTATGGGGCTCAAACAGCGTTTTGCTCGTCATGGGTCACCTGTGTTTGTCCCCGCTGCGGCGCGGGTGGTTGTCGATATGGCTTCGTTGGTGCTCAGGCGACCGTGCGGTAGCGCTCGGCGGGATGTTCGTTCCGATAGTTTGGAAGCATCGCCTGGCGCGCGGCCTGAAACGCGTCCCACTGTCCGGCATCGGGAAGCGGCGGGATCGTCACCGCTTCGCGGCGGTCGAAGCCGACCAGCGCCGCATCAACCAGATCGTTTACCTCCATCACGTTGGAGAGTGTGTTGATGTCGGCGCCGACGTGGCCCCAGATCTCCGTTCGCGTCGTGGCGGGAAGCACGGCTTGGACGTACACACCCTTCGGCGCGAGCTCGAGGCTCAGCCCCTGCGACAGAAACAATACGAAGGCTTTGGTTGCGCCGTAGACCGTCATGCCGAACTCCGGCGCCAAGCCGACCACGGAGGCGATATTGACGATCGCCCCTTCGCCTGCCTTCGCAAGACGCGGGGCTATGGCGCTGGCAAGCCGCAGAAGCGCGGTCGTGTTGAGCGCAACGAGCCGCGCCACGTCATCGGTGCTCTGCTCGATGAAGGTGCCGCCGATCGCCGTCCCAGCGTTGTTGACGAGAATCCCGATTTTGGCGTCATCGCGCAGCCTTGCCTCAACCGCTGCAAGCTCGGCAGATTGCGTGAGATCAGCCTGGATGATGTCGATCGCCACTCCGTAGTCCCGACGCAGACGGGCCCCCAGAGCTTCCATTCGTGCCACGTCACGGGCAACCAGCACGAGGCCGTGCCCGCGGCGCGCGAAGCGCTCGGCATAGGCGGCTCCGATGCCGGTGGATGCGCCGGTGATGAGGACTAACGGAATAGTTGCCATGGGATTGCTCTCTTCTCTGATGAAACCTATATTCATGACGATCATCATGATTGGCGCTTAATATGATGACCGTCATGTAAATGTCAACGGAGCCGGCGGAGAATTTTGAGATGAAGGTCAGTCGAGAGCAGATGGCGGAGAACCGCCGCCGAATCCTGGATGCGGCCAGCCGGCTGTTCCGTGAGAGGGGGTTCGACGCAGTCAGCGTTGCGGAGGTGATGAAAGCAGCTGGCCTGACCCACGGCGGCTTTTATGGACATTTCGCTTCGAAGGACGACTTGGTGACCCAAACCCTTGCCCACGTCCTTGCCGTGGATGCAGGCGGTGGGGGCGATCTCGGCGCTTATCTCGACGACTATCTTTCGCCTCGGCATCGCGACAATGCCGCCGGTGGTTGCCCGATGGCGGGACTTGCCGCGGACATCCGCCATCAGACTCCGGCTGCACGCGCGGCCATGACAGCAGGTCTGCGATCGCAGATCGATCGTGTCAGCAAGGCGCTCCCGCAGTTGGATGCCGCAGACAGACGCCGCGCAGCGATCGGAAGCTGGGCGGCGATGGTGGGCGCGGTGATCCTCGCCCGAGCGATCGACGATCCCGCGCTCTCGGATGAAGTCCTGGAGCAAACGCGAGCCTGGATCAAAGCCGGGACCAGCCGGATGTCAGTCACATGATCGCTATGGCGCGACGATGCGATCCCGCGTTCAATTCAGGAAACGGGTGGCGGGCTGGCGGATGCCTGATGTCTTGTTCGGCTCCTTTTTGACATCAGGAGGGTCTCGCCGTGGAACTTGCAAACAAGACGATCACCATAACCGGCGCCGACAGCGGTATCGGCGCTGCCGTGGCGTCGCTGTTCGCGTCCGAAGGCGCCGATGTGGTGCTCGGGGCTCGTCGCGCCACCGAGCTGCAAACGATCGTTGAAGGCATCAAAGGTGCTGGGGGGGCGCGACATTTCTCGCGGGTGACGTTGAAATTACGAGATTACGGTGCACGAAACTCGAAATCGCGATGCAAGGCCGGCTTTCACAAGGGCGGCTTCCACCCGCGTGGTCAGACGCGAGCAACGTCGCTGCCTCACGCACGCCCATAAAGCCGCGCGCCCCACCACACCGGCTCCGGCATCGTGTGAGTGATGCCCTCGGCGTCGGGATGCACCGGGTTGATCAGAAAGTTGCGCTCCAGCCGAGCCGGGATCGACGGCACGATCAGCAGCGCCGAGCGTTTGTCCTCGTACCAGGTTTGCGCGAATGTCTTGCAGATCGTCTCGCTGCGCGAGTCCCAGCCGGGATGGGCGGCGGTCTGGAAGACCTCGTACGAGACACCGTTTGGAATCGTGATCTCGATGAAATGCTGGTTGGCGGGCATCACCAGATTGGCGTGAACCAGCTTTTCCTGCATCGCGGTGGAATAGTGCTCGGAGGTGTAGATCACCGGACTGGTGCGCGTATTCCAGCGCCCCGGATAGAGCCGTGCCCCCTCTGCGTCATAGATCGGAAAAGCGCCGTCGGGATCGCCGATGCGATAGCATCTGAGAACGCGATCGCTCTTCTGCACGCTCAGACGCCGCCGCCATAGGCCGCGCGTCCGAGCAGATTCATCACCGCATCGGCGCCGGGACCGGTCGCGAGCGCAAGGTCCAGCGGGACCTTGTCGTCCAGCATCGGATGCGGCCGGTTGAGAAAGTCGCGCACCTTCGCTTCGTCGCGGAACACTTCAAGGCCAATGGCGAAGACCTTGGCAACGCGCGCCAGCCGGTCGCTCTCATCGGTCGTCAGAGGCTGCTTGTGCTTGCGGCGGCGTTCCAGCGTCGGCTTCGGCACCACGCGATAGGCGAAGCCGCGCACGTCGAGCGGCGAGATGCGCCCGGCGAGCTTGTCCAGCGCCGACACCGGCAGGCCCTTCTCCACGGAGGAGGCCAACGTCAGGGTCGTCTCGATCGTCCTCGGCTTGATGCCAAGCAGGTCGGCGAGGATTGCACCTTGGCTGCCCATGGGCGCCTCATATCAGTTGAGGCAGATATATGCCTCAGATGAGGCGCCGTCAATGGCGCTCAGTGCCTGATCCCGTCGTGGGCATTGCCCGCGCGCGTGAGGACCCGGTGGCAATGCGGGATGCCCGCCATCCCATCACATCACACGACCTCCGCAAGATCGGTCGAGCACGTCATGGCCGCCCGCGACTAAATGGAGCCGCCACGGAGGAGGGACGATGAAGGCGGCGCTGCAAAAACTATCAGGCCCGGATGCGGCGAGTGCTGGAACACATTGACCGGCATCTCGACGATGATCTGGACCTGGAAACGGTGAGCGGTGTTGCGGCGTTCTCGAGGTTTCATTTCCATCGGCAGTTCACGGCGACCTTCGGGCGGTCCGTGCATCGCTACGTCCAGCTGGCCCGTATGAAGCGTGCTTCCTACCTGCTGGCCTACACAGACGCCCAAAGCGTGACGGACATCGCGATGGATGCCGGTTACGACGCACCGGACGCCTTCGCTCGCGCCTTTCGGCAACGGTTCGGGCAATCGCCGGCGTCGTTCCGCAACTCTCCCGACTGGGAGCCGTGGCTTGCGGCCTTCGGGCCTCTCGACAATGCGAGGAACAAGCTCATGAAGACTTTTACAAGTGACAACGTGACGATACGGGACGTGCCGCCCACGAAGGTGGCGATCATGGAGCATCGGGGCGACCCGGCGACGCTCGGTGCCACCATCCGGCGGTTCATCGCGTGGCGCAAGGCAGCGGGCCTGCACCCCAGCACAAGTCCGACCTTCAATGTCTCGCGGTCCGAGCGGCGTCCTGCGTCGCCGGCCAAGTACAGCACGGACCTCTGTGTCGGGACCGACCGGCCGATCGAAGCGAACGGCGAAGAGATCAAAGCCGGCGAGATCCCGGGCGGACGCTGCGCGGTGCTGCGCGTCGTCGGCTACACCGACAATCTGGAGCCCGCCGCGCTCTATCTTTATCGCGACTGGCTTCCGGCCAGCGGCGAGGAAGCACGCGACTTCCCGATCTATTGCCAGCGGCTGAGCTTCTTTCCGGAGGTGCCGGAGCATGAGACGGTCGCGGACGTTTTCTTGCCGCTGAAACAGCGGCCTCCGACGGCGGCCTGTCCTTCCGATTGCAAGAAGCGCGGGCTCCACAATACGCGCCCTCAGCGCTTTTTCGTGCCGCGCGCCCGCCTGTCGTCCGGTTGAGCTCGGGCATCATGGCTGGTGTCCGAGCGGCGCTTCACGTGATCGACGAAGGCTCGCAGTTTCGGCATCATCTGGTGGCGGCTTGGATAGTAGAGAAACACGCCCGGCGTCATCGGCGCGAACGGCTGCAAAACCTGCAAGAGTTTTCCCGCCTTCACAGGCCCGGTCGCGATCGGCGAGGGCACTTGCGCAAGTCCCATGCCTTCGAGGGCGGCACCGAGCTTTGTCGGGAAGTCGTAGGCGATGAGCGGCCCTGAAACGATCGCCTCGATCGGCTTGTTGCCGCTGACGAAGGACCACGGTGCGATCGTCCCGTTCGAGCGGCGAATCCGGATGCAGGCATGCTGGCGCAGATCGTCGATCTGCTCGGGCGTGCTGCGCCGGCGCAGATATTTGGGGCTGCCGACGACCACGAACGGAAACGGCGGCGCCAGCCGCACCGCGATCATGTCGGGCGCGATGAACTGGCCCATCCGGACGCCGGCGTCGAATCCGCCGGCGGCGAGGTCGACCAGCCCCTCGCTGACGGCGATCTCGACCTCGACCTCCGGATAGGCCTCGGAGAAGGATGCGATCAGCGGCTCCAGCAGGATCGGCACCACCGCCCGCGGCACCGTGAGGCGCAACAATCCGGAAGGCCGCTGCCCGAGGTCACGGGCGACATCGCTTGCGGCGACAAGCTCCTCGAAAGCGGGCCGTGCTCGCGCGTGGAATCGTTCGCCGGCCTCGCTCAGGCCGACATTGCGCGTGGTGCGGATGAAAAGGGCGGCACCGACACGAAGCTCGAGCGCCCGCACCGCCTGGCTCATCGCCGACGGCGTCACGCCGAGCTCCGCCGCCGCTTTGCGAAAGCTGCGGTGCCGGGCAACGCTCAGGAACGCCTCGACGCCGTCGAGCGCGCCCCGCCGGACTGTGAAGTTTCGCTTCATAACCTGTCGACATTATCGCGAATAGTCGCTCGCAGAAAGCGGTCTTACAGCCGGGGCACAAATAAGGCGCGTTGCTGATGTCGGGCCAAACGTTCGCAACGCCTTCGTGATCTCGAAGCAAAGGTGATCGCCGTGATCGAACGAACAAGCCGGATCAAAGCCGTGCGTAACGTCGCGCTGGCTGTCGCCCTAACTCTCATAGGAGTCGCTTCCATGGCCCATCCATCACTTGCGCAAGCCCAAAAACAGGAACAAGCACAAGCCACCTCGCCCGTAACCACCGGGGTGATGGTCATCCTGACCGTGAAGGCGGGCGTCACACGCGAACAGGTCATGACCGTCATGCCGGCTGAAATCCGGCAGACCGTGCAGCTCTATCTCAGTGGCAAGATCCGTGAGTGGTATTCGCGCGGCGATGGTCGCGGCGTCGTCCTCTTGCTCGCAACTAGCGATGTTGCCGAAGCGGAGACGATCATGGAAGGCCTCCCATTCGGCCAAGCAGGACCTGATGGACCACGAGTACATCGCGGTCGGTCCGCTTTTGCCGCTTCGCCTGCTCATGGCCAATCCCTGAGCGCCCGCAACCGGGACGCGCCTCACATCAAGGACCGCCGATGACCACCGATGCCGTTCCCGCTGTCTCCGTCCCGCCGTCTCCGGCCCGGAGCAGCCTGCTTTGGATGACCGCTTTCACGGTGCTGTGGACGTGGTTGATCTACGCGCTGCCAGTGATTCCGGAGAGCGGCCTTTCGGCCCTCGCGGTTCGCTTGGTCGTTCACGTGACTTGATCGGAGACCAAAATGGCTATGGAATCTCTCTTTCGGATTCACCTCGTCCTGGGCTATGTCGCCTGGCTGCTTTGCTTTGGCGCCTACGTCTGGCCCTGGCTCAAGTCGATGGACAGGGTTGAGGCGCACCGCGCCATCGCCACGCTGCACAGCTTCCGCTTCTTCGGGCTCGTCTTCATCCTTCCCGGTGTCGTCAGTCCGGACCTGCCCGCCGGCTTCGCGGTGTTCGCCGCCTGGGGCGACTTTGCAACTGGGGTGCTGGCCATGTTGGCGCTCCTCGCAGTGAGGGTGCGCCTGCTGTTCTGGCCGTTCGTCGCCGCCTTCAATGTCGTAGGAACGATCGACCTCGTCCTAAACTATTACAACGCCATCCAGATCGGCCTTCCCCAGCACGCCGGGTGGCTGGGCGCCGCCTATGCGATCCCGATCATCTACGTGCCGCTGCTGATGATCACGCACGTCGCCGCATTCATTCTTCTGGCACGCCCTCGGGCGGCCGCCGACGCGATGAAAGCCCCATGAGGATTTCCGTGCAGTATGCTAGTTCTACTGCGTCACAAATTTCGGCGCGGTCGCATTTTGCTTTGGCCGCAACACGGGCATCGCGGCAGGGTTCTGGCGATCGCGTTGGCCAAACGG
>NZ_JADPKQ010000357.1:0-8915 GCF_023074015.1 Bradyrhizobium sp. 142 | reverse complement strand
ATGGCATTTGCCATCGCTTCACCTCCACCGATCAGCTCATGCCAGGCTGTATCGCAGGCGAACCTCGCGATGGCGAGGTGGGGGCCTCATGCCGGTTACGACTGAAGCGATAGCTGCTCCGCAGACTGCCTCGTCGGTCCGATTGGGGCTGAAGGAGAACTGGCCGCAGTTCGCCTTGCTTGTGGTGATCAACGCCTTCGTCGGCGGCATGGTCGGAATCGAGCGAACGGTCGTACCGCTGATCGGCTCCGAGGAGTTCAGGATCGGTTCGACGACGCTGGTCGTTTCCTTCATCGTCAGCTTCGGCGTTGTGAAGGCGTGCGCGAATCTGGTTTCAGGCCAGCTCGCCGACAAGTGGGAACGCAAGCGGGTTCTGGTCCTCGGTTGGCTCATCGGCCTGCCGGTGCCGTTCATGATCATGTGGGCGCCAAGCTGGGGATGGGTCATCGCTGCCAATGCCCTGCTCGGCATCAACCAGGGTCTCGCCTGGTCGATGACGGTGATCATGAAAATCGATCTCGTCGGGCCGAGGTCGCGGGGACTTGCCGCGGGCCTGAACGAGTTCGCCGGTTATCTTGCGGTGGGCGTGACCGCTTTCCTCACCGGGTATCTTGCCTCGGAATACGGGCTGCGCCCGGCGCCGATCTATCTCGGTGTTGCTTATGCAATCCTAGGAACTGCGCTCTCGATCCTGCTGGTGCACGACACGCGGGAGCACGTCCGATTGGAAACAACGGCTCATACGCAGCAATCGGCTCCGATCAGCTTCCGCGAGATATTCCTGCTCGCCTCGTTCAGGGATCGCAATCTGTTTGCCGCGTCACAGGCCGGGCTCGTCAACAACCTCAATGACGGAATGAGCTGGGGAATCTTTCCGCTGTTCTTCGCCTCCTTCGGCCTCCATGTCGATCGGATCGGCATCTTGAAGGCCGTCTATCCGGCCACCTGGGGCATCCTGCAGATCGCCACGGGGCCCCTTTCCGATCGCTGGGGCCGCAAGGGCTTGATTGTCGCCGGCATGTGGGTGCAGGCCGTGGGCTTGTTCCTCACCGCAGCAACAAGTCGTTTCGAATGGTGGCTTGTCGGGAGCCTGCTGCTCGGTATCGGCACGGCAATGGTGTATCCGAGCCCAATTGCAGCCGTCTCGGACGCGTCGCATCCAAGCTGGCGCGCGCGATCGCTCAGTGTCTACCGCTTCTGGCGCGATCTTGGTTACGCGATCGGGGCGCTGGCGGCCGGCCTGATCGCCGACCTGCGCGGCATGGCCTGGGCGATCGGAACGATCGGCACGCTCACGTTCCTGTCCGGGGTGGTCGTGGCAGTCGCCATGGAAGCCAGACCCCGAGCACGACAATGAGTGAAACTTTTTCAGGACGTTGTCTCTGCGGGGCGGTGCGTTTCGAAGCACGTGGCCAGCCGAAAGGGGTGTTCTGGTGCCACTGCAACAGCTGCCGTCGCCATTCCGGCGCCCCGGTCAGCGTGTTCGTTGGGTTCGAGGACGACGCAGTCACGATGACCGAAGGTGGCATTACGATGTTCGAATCATCGCCGGGGACAACGCGCGGCTTCTGTTGCCGCTGCGGCTCGACGCTGACCTGCGCTACCGTGCATTTTCCTACGGAGACGCACTATCACGTCGGCGCCTTCGACCGGGCGGCGGAGCTGCAACCGGGCAAGCATTTCTTCGCCAATGAGCAACTGCCATGGCTGCAACTTAAGCACACCTAGCAAGGCGCGCGACTGCGACGATGTCGATCTATCTCGATTACAACGCGAGCACACCGATTGATCCTGCAGTGACGGAGGCTATGCGTCCATTCCTGGATGAGGCGTTCGGCAATCCTTCCAGCGGCCACTGGGCCAGTGCGCCGGCGAAAGCGGCGCTGGAGCGGGCGCGTGAGGAGGTCGCGAAACTGCTCGGCGCCGCGCCCGATGAGATCGTGTTCACAAGCGGCGGCAGCGAAGCGAACAACCTTGCCATCAAGGGCACGTACTTCGCCGCGACGCGCGGCAGAGTGGACATCATCACCTCGACCATCGAGCATCCCGCCGTTCTTGCCCCCTGCTCGTTTCTCGAGCGGTTGGGCGCTTCGGTCACATACCTTCCCGTCGACCGGACAGGCCTGATCGATCCAGAGGACGTGCGCCGCGCCATTACGCCGCAGACGCTGCTGATCAGCATCATGCACGCCAACAACGAAGTCGGCACCGTCCAGCCGCTCGCGGAAATCGGCGCAATCGCGCGGAAGCACGGAATCCACTTCCACACCGACACAGCCCAATCAGTCGGAAAAATCCCGACCAATGTGCGCGAACTCGGCGTTGATATGCTGACGATCGCCGGTCACAAGCTCTACGCCCCCAAGGGCGTCGGCGCGCTCTATGTCAGGCGAGGCCTCGAGCTTGAACCGGTTATCCACGGCGCCGGCCACGAATCGGGCCGTCGCGTTGGAACCGAGAGCGCTCTTCTGGCTGTTGGGCTTGGGACGGCCCGCGCGATGGCCATAGACCTTGCGCCCATGAACCGCGTCCAGATCTTGCGTGATCGCTTCTGGCAGGCTCTGCAAGACAGGTTCGGCGAAGGCGTCGCGCTCAATGGCCATCCCACACGTCGTTTGCCCAACACTCTCAATGTTTCGTTCGTCGGCAGGATAGGCGCGGACATATTGGGCCAGTTGCACGATGTCGCGGCTTCGACGTGCCATTCGGGCCAGATCGAGCTCTCACCCGTTCTCGCCGCCATGCGGGTACCCAAGAGAACTGGAATGGGAGCGATCCGCTTCAGCCTGGGAAGGTGCACCACATCTACCGAGATCGATGCTGTGGCCGCACGTCTCGCCACGATCGCGGCCGCCTGATCGCTTCAGTTCAAGCACGCCGTTTCGTCGCCAAGACAAGAGCAGGCTCGTTGGCACCATCCCCCACAACATGGACGTCCATGGCCGCACGTTCGAGCGCTGCCAATATGTCGGCCAGCAGCCGAAAGCGGAAGATTTCCGGCGGGAATGACGCGATGACTTTCATGTCAGCGTTCGTTCGGAACAGCAATCCCAGACAGCCACCCGGCTTCAGCACGCGCGCGATCTCGCGCAGCGACGTCCCGATATCTTTCCAAAAATAGAGCACCTGGACACACACCGCCTTGTCGAACATGTCGTCCGGAAATGGCAGCGATTCCACGTTGGACAGGATGAAGTCCACGCGAGCGGCTTCGATCAGCGGCCGGTTTCGTTGCTCTGCGAGCTCAATCATTAGTTCAGAGGATCCACCCCGACGATGCGTCCCCGAGGAGCCCGCGCGGCCAGTTCCATCAGGCTGCGGCCATGACCACATCCGATGTCAAGCACATGATCGCCCTGCTCGATACCGAGCGTATCGATCACGCGCAGATTCTCGCGCCAAGTTTCGCGAGCCATGATGAAGGCGATGAGCCGGCCCAACAGACCGCGCGCATTTCGGGCCTGATCGGCAATGAACGGGGGACGACGCATCTCCAGATTCCTGCGATTCAACAAATCCGGCCGGGAGGATGCCTCAACTCCGCAGAACTGGCTCGCCGAAAATGAAGCGCGTCTCGCCGTTTCTGAAAACGCCGTGACGGATCAATGCGTTGGGCGGCCCGCCGTCGCAAGCGAACGGCTACTCGGCAGGGCTGTTCAGCGGCAGGCGCAATTCGCCGAAGGCCTGACTTGCAACCGTCGTTGCGCCTTGAAGTGCAAGGGCGGCCATGATCGCGGCGACGATGACATCGGGCCACCCCGTGCCCGTGCCGAAGACTCCGAGAGCGGCCAGAAGCACAGCCAGATTGCCGAGCACGTCATTGCGCGTACAAATCCAGGCAGACCGCATATTGGAATCGCCATGGCGGTGGGTCCACAGCAACGCAAACGACGCCGCATTGGCCGCTAAAGCCGCAAGTCCGACGGCACCCATCGTGAAGGCGCTCGGCAACGTCCCGTGTACGGCGTGCCAAATAACGGTGCCGATAACCCACAGGCCAAAAGCCCCCATGGTCGCGCTCTTGGCCAGCGCAGCCGATGCCCGGAACCGTAATGCCATGCCGACGACGAAAAGACTGATGCCGTAGTTTGCGGCGTCGCCGAGGAAATCGAGGGCATCGGCCTGCAGCGATGCGGACCCGGCGGCAAGACCGGCGCTAACCTCGACCACAAACATCAACGCGTTGATGAACAAGACAGCCCATAGTACCCGCCGATATTTGGCGGCGTTGCCATTCCGGTTATCCAGATCTAGAGACGGCGGTGTGCAGCAACAATCGGCCATAACCCTAAAATAGGCTCGGACCCGTTGTTACGCAATTCGCTCCGGGAAAATGAACAGGCGCAGCGCCTAGGCGGCCAAACGGCGCTCCACTTCGTCCTCTTGTGGGCCGCCAACGTGGCCTTTCGTGAATCCCGGTAGCCCTTGACCAGGGCGGCGCCGATGCCCTGCGATGCACCGATGATGATTTCGACCTTCTGTTCGATACCCATGACGAGCTCCTTCTTGTTGCTTTGAGAACTGCGCCAGCAGTGACTGGCTTGCCAGCTCAGGTACGCCGCAGGAGCACGGCTGCGAATATCCGCCGTCCGGCAGAGACTCTTTCGCGGTGCGAGCGAATGCCGGACCGCGCCTGGCGGCAGTTGTCGCGACGCGTGCGAACGCCTAGCTTTCAGCCGGAATCTCAGGGGCGGCGGGAAGCGCATGGATCGTCTGGATGCGATGAAAGTATTCGTCCTCGCGGTGGACGAGGGCAGCCTTGCCGCCGCGGGACGCGAGCTCGGCCGCTCGCCGGCGGCGGTGAGCCGCGCCATCGCCTTCCTGGAGGAACGGGTTGGCGTCGAGCTCCTGCACCGGACGACCCGTCGATCAAGCTGAGCGAGGAGGGCGAGCGCTATCTCGCGATCTGCCGTCGCGTGCTCACCGAGCTGGAGGAGGCCGACGACGTCGCGGCCGCACCGCGGACGGCACCGCGAGGTCTGCTGACGATGACCGCTCCGGTGGTCTCGGGCGAGATGGTGCTGCGACCGACCCTCGATGCGTTTCTCGACGCCTATCCAACGGTGTCGGCAAAGCTGTTGCTGTTCGACCGCACCGTCAATCTGATCGAGGAGAGCATCGACGTCGCGCTTCGAATCGGCCCGCTCGCGGATTCAGCGATGATCGCGATGCGGGTGGGCGAGATCAGCCGCGTGGTGGTGCCAGCCCCGCGCTATCTGAAGCAGCATCCGCGCATCACCGAGCCCGGCGATCTCGCCAAGCATCAGATCGTGGCGATGGCGCATCTTCCTAATTCCTGGACCTTCGCGCCGAAGACAGGCTCTTTAGTGCCGCGTACGGTGCAGTTCATCCCGCGGCTCGTCGTCAACAGCACCTATGCGGCGGTGGCCTCGTCGGTTGCAGGACGTGGTGTCGCGCGGATGTATTCGTACCAGGTGGCTGAGAGGTCGGGCGCGGCGAGCTCGACATTGTATGCAGAGACGAAATCGACGCCAAAGAGCGCGCCAAGGCTCTGGTCGATGGTCATGATATCGAGCTTTGGCATGGCGATCGTGCAATCGCCAAGTTCCGGCACGAAAATCGAACGATACACCGAAAACTCGCAAAAGCTGATTAACGCTGGTTGGGCTTTATTAACCTTCGTATGTCGCAGCGCACAATTCTTGTAGTAAATCCTTTTTGAAAGGAGGCTATACCCAAGGTTGTGGATCAGTTCTGGGGATGGCCTCAGATGATCTACCAAGGATATTTTCGATGATCGATCTCGCCCCCGTTCACGAAAAGCTCAGTGCCATTGCGACCGCGCACACAGATTATGCAAAGTCGTCATTTGAGGCCCAAAAGGCGTACGTCGAGGCAGCTTTGAAGGCTCCCGATAAAGCCATGCAACTCACAACCGATCACATGCGATCGGCCTACGACACGTTCGTTGCCGAATCCAAAAAGATCGGCGAGATGTACAAGACTTTCTTCGCGTCAGCCTTCAGGCCGGTGAGCACGACCACTTCCCCAGCGCGAGAAGTCGTCTGACGCTTTAGGATTTTTTTACGAACTACCCGCCCCGGTTGGCGGGTTTTTTTGCATTGCCTTTTTCAACCGCCGCTTGACAGATACAGCTGCGGTTTGTACCGGCTGCATCGATACGGGATAGCCCGTTCCATTGCAGGTTGGCCAGATATGCTCTTTGACCTTCGGCGTCATGTTTGAACCTTTCAGGTCGTCGCGTAACGCTGATCAGGAGGCCGTCGGCCCCGATCAGTCATCTGCCGTGCCGTGCTTCGGCTGAGCAGCGCAGCACGTCGAAACCAACACTAACTTCCCGTTGCGTGCGCGACGCAAGGCTTATTGTTAGGAGGGACTAGGAGCCAAGATGGCAGCGCTCGCCGCCGATGACGGTGGTGCGCATGGTCAGGGGGGTCGGGGTCGCTCATGCTGGAGATAAAGGGATTTCGTGGGGTGGTATCAAGCACCATTTAGCGGGCCTTAATCAGCTCCGCAGCGACGACTTTTCGTTCGTGATCACATATGAGAGCCCCGCCGGTCTCGGATTTCACGGGCGCTCCGGCTATGTGGCATCATGGCGCCAGGTTTATCAGAGCCGTGGCGCGATCAGGATCGCGAAGAGCCTTACCGAATTTCCGCCACAACTGCGTGGGCAATTCCGCAGATGTTCGAAATCCCCCGCTGTCAAGACCGGACATGGCCGGTTCGCCCTAGGTAGTCGGCAAAGGGCCAATGGTGGACTTAACCGTCCACCCCCTTCAGGGAGGTCGACGTCTTTCGTTGATGAGCCGTCTGATGGCGGCTACTGCCCGAACAAGGGGTGGCGGCAAGCGCCCCTTTCGCGCTGGAATGACGACCAGAACGTAGAGCACGTTGAGCAGCAGCCAGATGGCGACCGCGATCAAAAAGAACTTCATGAAAAAGGCCCGGCTTAATCCGGCAGAGGAAATTAATAAGGCTACGACATCGAAGCGCAGTTGTTGCTGCGGTTCAAGCGCAACCTCGAGGCAAATCGGGCTGCGCGTCGCGAAATACTGATTTCGACTCAATGCTCTGGCCAATCACGAGATTTCCGCCCGGCCCTCAGGAGCCGACTGGATCGTCCAGCGCTTCAAGAGGCGAGCGCAAGACGACTGCCCGCATTAGCTGCGTCTGTTCTGCGTTACTAACCGCAACGGAATGTTGTGGAGATGCGCGCGGACTCGCACGGCCGGTTCTGTTCTGCCCAGCGCGCGGGCGATCTCGTCCGGTCGACTGCCCGCCGCCGCCATCGCCAACAGGCGTTCATGCTCTTCCGATGTCCACCGTCTCACGAGCGGGTAGCGCGACTGATCCATCGCTCCAGCGGCCTCTAGCCCATAGCTTCCGGCCTGCTAAAATCGCTTGATTCGCACGGAGGAACCAAATCCTTCTGTGCGTTTGTGGACCGTACCGGAACGAAGTACCGCTGAAAGGCGTCATCGCCAAGGCACTGCCGACGTGACGAGGTGAAGTGGTGGCCGGTAAAAAATATCTGGCGGATCAAGCCGCCACCCTTCTGAGGTTTGCCAAGGCAACCACCAATCCAGACGTTGCGGCTGGCCTTCTTTCTAAGGCCGCCGATCTGTCATCCAAGAGCGAAGAGGCGCCTGAAGACAGCGCCCAACCGCCCGACGTGGAGCAGCCGCAGAGCTGACCAAGCGAAGAGGCCGCCTGCGGGCGGCCTCCTTCTCTTGCCGGTACTCACGCCACGCCCGCGATGTGCAGCGGCCATCGGCCTCTCTCCTACCGCCGGAATGAGCGATCGATGTCGCGCAGGAGAGCCACGGCCGCATCCGTATAGCGCCCGTAGGACAACTGCTGATCTGCAAGACTGGCCAACGCCAGTGCAAGAGCAGCTATGGCCATGCCCTTGATCATGACGGACACGATACCCCGCACCGGCGCCCCGACAGGAACCTCAGCCTAGAGGGCGCGCAACTAACGCGGCCAGCCGCCTCTGAAATCCGTCGATCTCCCTGATTGCATCCTGTCGCTCTGGTCCCTCGGGGAGTCGTTGCGCGGCTTCGCATAGGCTCGCCAGCATCTGGGCATCTCTTGCAATTCGTGCTCGGATCTTCCAACCGCGCGTCGGCTCAACGTTTTGCCCTCACAGATCGAATTCAGTTGCCGCGCGCACACTTGTCACGGATAACATTCTCAACGTTAAGTAGCGCCAATTTCCGGCTCTTACAAGTGTCGAATATGAGGGTCAGCCTCCGGTTTGCAGCATAGATCTACGGAGGAGTTCACGCGGGAGAATGGCGGGTGCAATCTGTCGAGTACTATTTGAGGCAGGCCGAAGTTGCCTCCCGGTTCGCTCTCGCCGAGTCTGATCCAGAAAAAGCACAGGCCATGCATATCTTGGCTCTGGAGTTTTTCGAGAAGGCCGAAGTGGCGAAGACCAAGCGATCCCTCCCGCCAACCAAGTCGCCATCCGCTGAAAGTTAGGTCGCATGTTCGTCGCCGTGGCAATGATGGTGGCGATCACGGGCGGCTTGGGATTGCTCATGCTAAGCGGTCACGCTGGCGGCGCTCTCTTGCTTTGATGCGCGATCCAAGCGGCACCATCCGGAATGGTAAGGCCAGCTCAGTTGGCGGCCTCTTTCATGCAACGCATGTGGCTGCGGTGTCGGAAGACGCGCTGGAGTATCAGGCTGTCCGCTCTCAACCCATTGCAGACCTAAGCCGAACATCGGGACATGTCCGCAAAGGGCCGATGTTGTTGCAGAAGTCGGCGGGCTCGGCGGTCTCAGTCGGAGCTGAGTTCTGAAAAATGGAGCTTGCGATGTCTCGCCGCCTGCCCGCAATGGGTGGGCGGCGCTAACGGCTGACGCAACCAACGCAACCAACGCAACGGACGCCACTTACGCGACGCATGGCCCGGCCATGTC
>NZ_JADPKQ010000093.1:0-8951 GCF_023074015.1 Bradyrhizobium sp. 142 | reverse complement strand
GACAGCCTGCAAGTTGATGCTGTCGCCAGCTCCAGTCGGGATGTTCTTGATGGACAACGCACCTTGAACCGCCCAGCCCCATTTGTCGGTAGGATGGCCCGTGGGTTCGGTCGCACCGTAGTAAGCGGCATGGAGCTCATGCGCGACAGCCGAGACCTGGGCCAGACCCCAGGCCTGGTCGACGCGGATCTGACCGACGATATCAGGAGAACGCGTGCCACCCCAATCGTTGTTACCGTAGGTGCCGGTTACGAACGCAGTCCCAGCAGCAGCCGGCGTGGCAAATGCCGTGTTCCAGAGGTTCGACTGGCCACCTGCCGACGTCGTCTCGTCCTGCAACGCGAGCGAACCGGTGATGCCCTGGCCGAAATCGGCCGTATAGGCAACCTGGTTGACGCCGGTCACGTGGTTGCTGCCGCCCGGAAGCGTATCAGGACCGCCAGCCGGATAGCTCTGCCACGGGGTGTCGAAGATCGAGACCGTGCGGCCGAACGTGAAGCCAGCGAACTGGATGAACGCGTGGTAGAGGCCGAGCGAGGCGGAACCGGTAGAGAACGCCGAGGGATTGCTGCCGGTGACCGTAGTCGTATCCCAGCTGAAGATCAGATCGGCGTAGGTGCGAACCACACCATACTCGGTCGCAGTGCGGGTATCGACGTTGAAGTCGAAACGAGCGCGGCCGAAATAGTAGTTGGTCAGACGGTTGTTCGACCCCGGGTTCGCGCCTTGCCGGAAGTTATAGTCGCCCGCGCCGCCAAGAATCGCGTCAGCGCGCAGATAACCGCCCAGCTTGATGCAGGTGTCGGTGCCCGGGATGTAATAGAAACCCGCACCGTACAGGGAGCAGATTCTCACGTATTCGACCGCTTTGGCCTTCACGGGAAGATCAGCTGCCTGGGCTCCGCCAGCGGCGACCAGACCCGCCACTGAGCCGAGCAAAAGGCTCTTAAAGTTCATGTTAACCTCCAAGTTTGCTCTCCAGGGAAGGTCACTGACCGGACGGCCAATTACCCGCTCCCCCTCTAAATCACCGCTAGAGCCGATCGCGTCTTCGGACACACCCGCATGAACGCGAGGGACTTAAGCGATCCGAATTTTCGGTGAGCTGAGGTTAGAAAAATCAGTAAGTTACTGATTGCCAAAACTATTTGGATGCCTGTAGGTACAAGGCACCGTACAAAATGGCTGTGATAATGGCTGGACTGAAGCGCACTTCCACAGGGGCCTACGCGGCCCGAAAGGTGATTCCTGAGGACATCCGACAGGCATACGCGGCCAAGTATGGCAACGCCTGGGAAGAGAAGTTCCGGTTGGACGCTGGAGTATCTGAGCACGAGGCCCGAGCGCGCTTCGGCGAGTGGCTGGCGGACGTTGAGACCCGCATCGGAGGCCTTCGGGCGGCAAAGAAAAACGGAGCTCAGCCCCTCACCCGGCAGAATGCCTATGCATTAGCTGGACGATGGTATGCCTGGTTCGTCAAGAAGCACGAACACGACCAGCGTGGCCCAGCACATTGGAAGACGTTAGGCGACATTCTAGTTTGGAACATCATTGGGCCGCATGCTCCTGACGAATATGAAGAGCGTCCAGGCGATGATCCTGAGTGGGACTGGAGGCGCCACCCGGACGTGCGGGACGAGGTACGCCCGGCAATCGCCAAGGAGGCGCAGACGTCCGCATTCTTGCACGAGCAAGATTTGCACCTTAGCCCAGATGCCACCAATCTTTTCGTGGACGCCGTCAGCGACAACCTGCTCCCCGCGTTCCAGCGGCTGGAAGCGCTCTCGCGAGGGGACTACCGCCCAGATAATCATCCGCAGGTGTTTCCTCATTTCGAGCAAACCCTCATCACCGCACTGCCAGTGAAGGCAACTGAACTGTTCAGCGCTTGGGCAAAGGCCGTGCAACCCGCGGAAGGAACTATCTATCGCTGGGAAACGGTGTTCAAAGAGGCTGATCGCCATTTTTCTGACGTCAGGTGTATTAGTTACGATCAGGCCAAGGCGTGGATGACCAGCCTCGTCAACGAAGAGCGATCAGCCAACACGGTAGCAACCGCATGGCGTACGGCCCTCAAAACGGTCTTCTCATGGGGTGTCTTAGAGAGGGCTGTCGATAGCAATCCGTTTCCCCAGGTGCGCATCAGTATCCCCCGCAAGAACATAGAGCGCGAGACGAAGGCCTTTGATGCTGCCGAGATCAAGACAATCTTGTGGGCCGCATTGCGATGCGACGATACGAAGTCGTTCACTGAGCGCGCCTGTCGATGGGTGCCCTGGATTTGTGCTTACACAGGGGCGCGCGCAGGAGAGATTACGCAACTTCGTGCCGGCGACATTCAAGAGCGAGGTGGCGTTTACTTCGCGAGGCTGACACCGTCCGCAGGAAAAATCAAAACGCGGAAAGCTCGCACCGTTCCACTTCACGAGCACTTGGTATCCCAAGGTTTCCTCAGCTTCGTTGCAAGGGCTAAGGAGCAGGCTCTGTTCTACACAGCCGTTCGCCCAGGGAAGGCAAAGACTGACGACCGTCCCCGGCAAAGCCCCGCTGAGCGCATGAGGTCCCATGTTGGAACATGGGTGCGTTCGCTCGGCATCACTGACCCAGAGGTTAGCCCGAACCACGCATGGCGCCACACGTACAAGGCAATGGCAGCACGTGTTGGAATTGATGAGCGATACAGCGACGCCATTACAGGCCACGTGCCTCCTACAACGGGCAGGAAATACACCACACCTACCCCCGAGGACCTCGCGGAAGCGATGAAGAAGTTTCCTCGATACAAGTTCGAATGATGGTGTTTGCCCAGAGGGACCGTCACGTCTCTCTCTCGGGAGTGTACGGCGTACACGTGGCGAGCACGACCGGGAGGGCGTTGGGGCCTCACCGGCATCAATGAAAACATCAGCGGCAGAGCAGGTATGAGCACCATGACAGATACATCCGAGGAGTGGGATCCCGACGCCGAGACACGTCCAGGCTGGGAGCCGAAGACCCCCAAGGAGGAACGCGGGCCGCTCAACAAGGCGCCCTTGGCAACCCTGCGTGCCACCCCAATGAGCCAACAGGCCTTTGTGCTGATGGGCGAGTTGGCTGGCCGCTACCCGAGGCCGCAAGCTGCCAAAGGCGCGGCGTACGCACGCAAGAAAACCTCGGCAGATCACGCGAACGCCGTGGGCGCATTCATCGCCGATCTGCTCGCGGCAGTCGAACGTGATCGGAGCGAGGGGTGGATTCGGTGTTCCCTCAAAAAGAGCGACTACACCAGCGGGCATGACGGTGCTCCGGGTGTCCCGTGGCGCATGTTCGACGCCGTGCGCCTAGCGTTCACAGAGGCGGGCCTAGTTGAGCACAAGCAGGGGTATCCCGGATCGTACAGCGGCTTGATCAACCCCGGCCCGCGGGACGGCAAGCTCACGCGCTACAGAGCTACACCGGCTCTATTGGCGGCGTGTGCTTCGCATGGTGTGACCCCGGACACCTTGGGCGAACACTTCCGGTTTGAGGCGGTGATGCCTGCGGAGTTAGTGCGGCTGACAGCGCCCTCCCGGAAGACGCCGGACACGGAACGGGCGCAGCGGCTTCGGGCGCAGGTTGCCGCGGTCAACTCTTTCGCCGCACAGCACACGCTCGCGCACCCAAATCGCGAGATTAGGCACCTCGGCTGGGTTCGGCTGTTTCACCGAGCGGATCACCCTGGCTTCCGATGGGATAAGGGCGGTCGGCTGTTCTCCCATCCCCAAGACGCCACATGCTATCAGCGCATGAGAAGCAAGGAGCGCCGGGCGTTGATCATCAACGAGGAAGCCGTAGTCGAGATTGACATATCCTCCGCCTATCTCACCATCTTCTATTCTTGGTGTGGCCAGCAACTCGACACCGACACAGACGCCTACGGCGGCATCCTTGGTGACACCGATATGGATCGGGAAGTTGCGAAGTGCTGGATCAACATGTCGTTCGGCGGCGGGCAACTGCGTACGCGGTGGACCACGGAGATTAAGGAGAACCTTCTGGACCGTCTGGCGCGCAAGGATATCTCGCCGGAGGTCTTCGATCCCAAGGCCTACCCGATGAAACGGATCAGGGAGCACGTGCTGCAGCGGCACCCTATCCTTGAGCGTTGGGGCGGTGCGATTGACGGCCGTGTTCGGGACTGGAGCGACCTCATGTTTATTGAGAGTGAAGTCATTATCGGGACTATGCAGGCGCTGATGGTTAGCGGCATCCCGAGCTATCCAATCCATGACAGCATTATCGTCCCACGGAGCAAGGAGGCGGTGGCCGTGGGCATCCTCACAGAGAAGTTCCGTTCCCGTGCCGGAGTGGTCCCAAAGCTGGGCGTGTCAAGGCCTGAGCCTCTCGACTTCTAAGAGAGCTAGAGCTTCCCCTTATGGATGAGATCCATAGTGGTATATTCCCCTTCTCCTCCCACACCACACACCACACAGCCGCAAGCCACCACACCATATCGTGGAACGAATGTTGGCGGCGGGAGCGCGGGCCGGCTTGGTTCCCTGTGTTGTATTATTACATCGCGGGTGGGGCGGGTTGGCCACCGGGTGCCTCGGCCACCTCGCGATTCCACAAACGGCCAGAAATGGCTCTGGATTCGTTTTCCGCGCCACCCGGTAGGTTGGTAGCCCCGACGCGCGGACGCGCCAGTGATTCTCCCAGGCCTTCCTGGAGGGGCTATGGCGACACCGACAACGGAAGTTGCCCCTCGGTAGGCCTATGCTCTCCAGAGGAATGCCGAGGCTCGATAGGGGCAGTGTGCAAATCGACGGCCAATGGGATCCAGTGGAAATCCAGTGCCGAAAATAAGACCCATTGGAGCCCAAAAGCGCACCGCGCGGCCGTAAGCTCCGCCGCCGCCGCCGCTTTAACCGAGGAGCTGCGAAGACCGGTGGGGCCTTGTTGCCAAATTAGGATCCCTTGCCCCGAACGGGGCCCCAAAGTTTTCGCGTGGTGTCTCGTGCGCGCCGACCAGGCCCTCAACCGTGGTAGAACAAGCCGACGATCAGAAGTAGGCCGGCGGTCTTTGAGGCCTGGAGCATAGTGATGAAGCGTCGAGAACATCACCAACAGTGTACCAAGGGCTGACATGGTCGTGCCTCCTATGCCCTCTGCAGGACGTTCGCTATGGTTTGGGCGTACCACTGCCCACCGCGTGCCGTTGGGATGCCGCGCGCGTTCAATGCGTCCGCAATCTGCCGCAGCGTGTGAGCCCCGGCCTTCTGGGCCTCGCGGATGATCGGCAGTACATTGGCCGCGTAGCGGTCGGCCTCAGCCTTCACGGCTTCTACAGCTCCCCTACGGGCGACGTGGAGCTTAGGGTTGCCCATGGTGACACCGCGAGCCTTAGCAGCCGAGAGGGCCTGCCGGGTGCGGGTGGAGATTAGCGCGCGTTCCTTTTCGGCCAGCGCGGCGAAGAGGTGCAGGACGAACGGGTCCACCTCGGGGCCCAGCTCAGCCACCACGAAGGGGACCTTATGAGCCATCAGGCCGCTGATAAAATGCACGTCACGGCTAAGCCGGTCGAGCTTCGCGACACCCACGCGACACCGGAGCTTCCTCGCTGCCGCCAACGCGGCCTTGAGCTGAGGCCTGCGGTCGAGCGCGTCCGTTCCCTTGCCAGTCTCAACCTCAACGAACTCACGGGCCACGTCGTATCCCTCGGAGGCGGCGAAGTGCGCGAGGGCGTGGCGCTGCGCCTCGATGCCCAAGCCAGAGCGGCCCTGAGCCGAGGTCGACACGCGGATGTAGGTGATTAGGGGAGCCGTGGGCACGCCGAGGTCCTCCAGAGACGCCTGTAAATAACCTATACGTCCGTTTAGAATTTAGACAACACGCATTTCGGAATCGCTGCGATTCGTTTTTGCATGGGAAGGCGCTACACTGCCCTGACGTTACGCCGTGGGGGCCTATGTTGGTTGCAGACTACGCCGCGATTTCTCATCGCCAGGACGCGATTTCCGGTGCGTATATCAGCGCCGTGTGCGCCACAGCCGGTTGTGGGTTGGAGGCGGTTCGAATGGACAATGATAAAGTCGACTATCTGGTGCGCGCGCGCGTGCAAGGCAAAGCGTTGAATAAGCCCCAGATCGACATTCAGGCCAAGTGTCAGAGGAGCGGACCGGCGAGCGGCGATCCTATATCCTTTCCGCTCGATTTGGAGACCTACGACAACTTGCGCGACCCAAAAGTTTGCATCCCGCGAATCCTGGTGGTGGTATTTGTTCCGAACGACGTTCAGGAGTGGCTCGCTCAGACGGAACACGCACTCACACTACGGCATTGCGCCTATTGGATGTCGCTAAAGGGACTGCAATCGAGTTCGAACGCAAAGTCGCAAACGGTCTATATACCCAGAAAAAACCTTTTCGGCCCACAAGTTCTACAGTCTATGATGACCAAGATAGCAGATGGGCTCGACCTTCAATGAAGGCATCAATCAAAGACGAGCAGGCAATCGGCGCTATACGGCCCCTTAACGCCATCGGTTACCTGCGAGCGCGCGGGTGGGAGCGCTACGGTGATGACGCCGACCGCCCGTTCTCCGTCTGGCACAAGTCCTCGCACCCTCATGCAGAGATACTCATTCCCGTTGATCGGTCTGTGAGCGACTACGTATTACTCCTGCGCGAGGCGCTCGGTGAACTGGAAGCGGTGGAGAACCGCTCACAGCTAGAAATTCTCCGCGACCTCTACAATTCAGGCTTTGATGTAGTCCGGTTGGCGGCTCAGTCGCATCGCACCGCGGATGGGACAGTAGACATCGACGAAGGTGTAATGCTTTTCGAGCGAGCGAGAGACACCCTGTATGCGGCGGCATGCGCGACTGTGAAGCCACAAGCGGTTTTCCATTCGCGCCGTCCTCAAATCGCGACGGAGTACATGCGGAAAGCCCGTCTCGGTCAAACCGAGCAAGGCAGTTACGTGCTGACCCTGCTCTCTCCTGTGGCGCCCCAACTGACATTCCACAGCGATACCGAGCTTTTCCCAGAAGAGCCCTTCGAACGTCGAGTGATTGAGACCTTGGCGCAATCAGTGCGCCTTGCTGTTGGAGCTGCTGCAAAGGCGGCCACCGCCACAAGTCCGGACTTCAGGCCGTTTCAAGAGGCTGTAGCTGGTGGCGTGAGCGCAAACCTTTGCGAAGGCATCGCAGGATTGTTCTCCGCCTCTGAGCCTACTTCGGTTGAACTGAGGATTTCGTGGGCCCTCAACAGGCCTACGCCCAATGAGGTGCCGTCGCACGTCCGCATAAGCAGCGACCTTATTCCGACACTTCAAGAGGCCGCTCGGCTCTTCAGGGCATATGACAGGCTCGAAAATTACGAAATCAAAGGACCTGTTATCAGGCTTCAACGTGACGAAACGGCTGCCTTCGGAATGGTGACTGTTTTAGCGACAGTGGAAGGAAAGATGCGCAAGGTGAACATAGCCCTTTCTGATGCGGACTATCAAAAGGCAGTTCTAGCGCATCACCAGCACCGGTACATTCGCGTGGTGGGCACCGTCGCACGAGATGCGCGGACATACCGGTTGGAAAGTCCCGTCAATTTCGACATCGCAGCAGATGATGATGACGACGCCGAGTAGGCGCTCGTGAAAATCATGGGCAGTACGCTAGGAAGCAGCGGGCGAAAACTTGATGCTCGAGTTTTGGAAGTCTGACATTGGCAAGGTGGCGTTGGGCGGTGTCATTGCCGTAATCGGTCAACTTACAGCCACCTTGGTAGCGTGGCTAAAGGAGGCACGCTTCGCTGCGACTAAGGAACGTAAGGACGCAGAGTACCTCGCTATTCGTCTCGTTCTCGTTCTGGACGGCCTCGTTAGCGCCTGCTTCAACGCAGTGCATGATCCCCTCATGGAGGACGAGGATGGCGTCACAGAGAACACGGTGCCTGACCCCACACTTACACTTCCTGCGGATGGCGACTACAAGGCATTGCCGAGGCGCCTGATGTATGAGGTGCTTTCGATGCCGAATAAGCTTGAGGGCATCAAAGGCGGGCTCGCTGCCACGGCAGACATATCGGGGCCGCCAGATTACACAGAGTACTATGAATATCGCGAAGAGCACTGGTCCACGCTGGGGCTGAGGGCTCTTGATTTGATCGATACCCTTTGTCGGCAATACAAAATTGCGCCGCCTGAACGTCCTGCGCATTACACGCCAAGAGAATCATTCCGAGACGTGTTGACCAAGCTTGCTGAGTTTCAGCGGGCTCGAAACGAGCGAAACGCAGCGATGTGGGGTCCAGCTTCCGAAGGCCACTGCGGCGCCGCCTAAAGTACCGTGAGGGGGACTATCCTAAAATAACTGTACCGCGCGACTTAAATCGGCCCGCAGTTAGAGCTCCACCTGCGACGTGGCGTCAGTTGGTCCGCAACACCCCCCTGCCCGAGGCGACTTGGTGTGTTGCCGGACGCCTCAGCGCCTTGTCTCACCAAGGTAGACCAAATCGGAGCGACCACGGTTGCACACTAAAAGCGACTGGGATCAAGCCCATCGTTGAAAGCGCTAACGCCGCCGCTTGTGCCAATCTCACGGCGGCTAAGGCACTCAAGCGCGCTTGTGCCGGCTCTCCCACCGCGGCTAACGGCTCACCGGGTAGGCGCCAATCGGCAGAGCAGGGACCGAAACTCCCAGTGAGGAATTCCCATTTTCGTCGTCCCGAAAAACAAACCCCCGGCAGTTTCCCGCCGAGGGCTATCTTAGATCAGAGAACTGCTCTTAGAAGTTGCGCTGGGCGCGGAGCAGCATGCTGATCGAGTTCTGGTCCTTCAGCTCATAGACAGTTGCCGGCTTGGCGGCGGAAGGAACGCCGGGGCTCGCAATCGTACCGGAATACTTCTGGTCCAGATGCGAATAGCTCAAGTCTGCCGTGAAGGTCAGGTTCTTGACCGGGGTCCACGCAGTGTTGACACCGATGACCGCGAAGTTG
>NZ_JADPKQ010000374.1:0-83848 GCF_023074015.1 Bradyrhizobium sp. 142 | reverse complement strand
CGCACGCTCCGGCGCCGCAGCCAGACCGATGGCATGAGGTGGGAGACGATCAGTCGCCTCGCCTGTGACTGCCTCCCCAGGCCCAACATCCGTCATCCTTGGCCGCGAGCACGCTTCGCCGTCACTCACCCGAGGTGGGAGCCGTATGCGGGAAAGCCGCACGTACGGATCTGTGCGGGGGGCGCTCAGCAATGAGCGTCCCTACCGCGACCGCTGCGCTCGCAATGACGAGTGAGAGGATCTAGCCCGCTTTCAACGCCGCGATCAGCTTGCCGGCGTTCTCTTCCAGCACCTTGACGTCTTCCTTGCGGCTTGCGGGCGGCAGCATTGCTACGCCGTCATGGCGGGGCATGACGTGCATGTGGAGATGAAACACCACCTGTCCGCCGGCGGGCTCGTTGAACTGCTGCACGGTGATGCCGTCGGCGTTGAACGCCTTCATCGCGGCGGCTGCGATCTTGTGCGTGCCGCGAGCGACGTGGGCGTAGTCGTCGGGCTTGATGTCGAGGATGTTGCGGGCAGGGGTCTTCGGGATCACCAGCGTGTGGCCGGTCACGCGCGGCATGATGTCGAGGAAGGCGAAGACGTGCTCGTCCTCGTAGACCTTGTAGCAGGGAAATTCGCCACGCAGGATCTTTGCAAAGATGTTGTTGGGGTCGTAGGCGGTCATGACGCGCTCCCTCGAATTTTGCGCTTACTGTCACCAGCCAAGCGAGGGCGTCAAGGCGCCTCGTCGGCGTCTTTCCGAAACGGTCCCATCCCGGCCAGCTCCCGTCCGGCTTCCGCAACGTAGGCGCGTTCGCGTTTGAGGTAATCGTCGATGGCGCGGCGCAGGCCGGGATCAGCGATGAAGTGGGCGGAGTAGGTGGTGCGCGGCAGGTAGCCGCGCGCGATCTTGTGCTCGCCTTGCGCGCCGGCCTCGACATGCATCAGGCCACGTTTGATCGCGAAATCGATCGCCTGATAATAACAGACCTCGAAATGCAGGAACGGATGATGCTCGACCGCGCCCCAGTTGCGGCCGAACAGCGTCTCCGAGCCGATGAAGTTGATCGCGCCCGCGATCCAGCGGCGGTTGCGGCGGGCCATCACGAGCAGCACGTCCTGGCTCATGGTCTCGCCGATCAGCGAGAAGAATTCGCGCGTCAGATACGGCCGGCCCCATTTGCGCGAACCGGTCTCCATGTAGAAGTCGAAGAAGGCGTCCCAGGCATCCTCGGTGATGTCGGTTCCCGTGAGCCAGTGGATGGTGACGCCGGCGGCAAGGGCCTCGCGCCGCTCCCGCTTGATCGATTTGCGATGGCGTGAGTTCAGGGTGGCGAGGAAGTCATCGAAGGTCGCAAAGCCCTCGTTGTGCCAATGGAACTGCTGGTCGGTGCGCTGGAGGAAGCCGTGCTTGGCGAGCAGTTTCCATTCGGCCTCAAGTGCGAACGTCACGTGGACGGAGGAGGCCTTGCTGACCCCGCACAGCGCCACCAGCCCGCTTGCCAGCGCCTCCGCGATGCGCTCGCGGTCGACGCCGTCGCGCATCAAGAGCCGCGGCCCGGTCGCCGGCGTGAAGGGAACCGAGACTTGCAGCTTTGGATAATAGCGCCCGCCGGCGCGCTCATAGGCATCCGCCCAGCCGCGATCGAAGACGTATTCGCCTTGCGAATGCGATTTCAGATAGCAGGGCACGATTCCGACGACGCGCCGGTCGATCTTGGCCACGAGGTGCCGCGGCCCCCAGCCGGCGCGGATGGTCGCCGAACCCGACTTCTCGGCCGCAGAGAGAAATGCGTGCGAGACGAAGGGGTTATAGGCAATTTTTGAGAGACCGGCGGAATCGCCTGGGAGCCCGGATGAGGTTCCCTTGCCATGCCCGTTGCAAGCCTTGCCGGGATTGGCGCAGGCGTCCCAGTCCTCAGCGGATACTTCGCCAATGGATGGTACGGCCTCAAGCGTTATTTCGGATGATGCCATCGTAGCCAAGATCGTGCATTGCAGCAGCGACTTCAAGAGTGAGGAACATCAAGCCTACGGCACGAATCCCTCGAAGATCATCTGATCCGCGTACTGCCCGACCCGCGTCCGCTGCTCCGGCGTGCGCACGGTCCAGCCGAGCAGGGCGCAGCCGAACACGTTGCGGGCGATCCAGGGCGCAGGCGCCGGGAGGTGGTCGACCTTGAAGGCAACGAAATGCGGCTGGGTCTGCAAGCCGTGGCGAAGGGACAGCATGCTGTCGCGTTGCGCCTGGGTCAGCTTTACCCAGTACTCGTCCTCATAGGTCCGCTGCGCGACGATGCCGCGTGGGCGCGATGGCAGCAATTCGCGCAAGGCCAGCACCTGGTCGGGATCGAAGGACATGGCCACGGCGGGACCATCGTAGGACGCCAGGACCTCGGCCATCCGCGTCACCAGCTTGCGGTCTCCGTCAAAACGGCTCTTCACCTCGATCACCAGCGGCACGCGGCCGGCAGCCACGGCGCAGAGGTCGCTGAGCGACATCATCCGCTCTGCGGTGTCCTTAAATGTGAGAGCCCTCAATTCGGCGGCGGTTTTCTCGATCAGTTCGCCAGTCGCCTCGGTGAGGCGGCCGAGCGCGTGGTCGTGGTGCACCATCGCCTCGCCGTCGGCGGAGAGCTGGATGTCGACTTCGATCGAAAAATTGCCCGCGATCGCAGCCTGCACCGCGCCCGGCATGTTCTCGACGATACCGCGTGAGATGTCATGCAGGCCGCGATGGGCAACCGGGCGGGCTGTCAGCCAATCAGGAGCGCGCAAGGCCGTTCGCTCCGCGTCAGGCGACCTCGAACACGGCTTCGACTTCGACCGCTGCATCCGCGGGCAGCGAGGCGACACCGACGGTGGTGCGGGCGTGGCGGCCCTTGTCGCCAAAGGCGGCGACCATCAGGTCGGAGGCGCCGTTCAGGACCTTCGGTCCGTCCAGGAAGTCGGGCGCCGAGTTGATGAAGCCGCCAAGGCGCACTACGCGCACGACCTTGTCGAGGTCGCCGAGCGCAGCCTTGACCTGGGCCAGCAGGTTGACGGCACAGCCCTGCGCGGCCGCCGCGCCCTGTTCGATCGACACGTCCGCGCCAAGCTTGCCCTTGGCGATCAGCTTGCCGGCGGGATCGAAGCAGACCTGGCCGGAGACGAACAGCAAATTGCCGGTGCGCACGAACGGCACGTAGTTGGCCACGGGACTAGGGGCCTCGTGAAGCTTGATGCCCTGTACCGCCAGTTTCTGCTCGACCGTGCCCGCCATGTCTCGACCTCGATATCCAAAATTCATTTCGCCCCGGTGCCACTTTTCGCGGCCGGGTGCGCCCTGTTTCGCCCATCATGCCGCCACATGCAAGCAAGCCGGTGCGGGCGGTGGGAGGCTAGGCCCGGGCCGCATTTTCTCGAGGGCAAGACAGGGTTCAACGCCGCGCCGCAATTATACGTGAAACCGCCGCAGTTGCGACGCATTGGAACGGTCATTAAAGTGTCGAATCTGCGCTTCCCAAGGGACAGACATGGTGCACCTTTTCCGGACTTCGCTCGGTGTGATGGCGCTCGCGGCGGCCGCTTTCGGGGCTGGCGGCGGCGCTGACGCAGCCAACGGTCCGTTTCTGGCGCACCAGGCGCTCTACGATCTGAGCCTCGTGAAATCGCGCTCGAATTCGATCAACAGCGCGCGCGGCCGCATTCTCTACAATTTCGGTGGAAGCTCTTGCGAGGGCTACACGTCCGAATTCCGCCAGGTCTCCGAGCTTGACAGCGGCGAGGGCAAGGTCACGCTCAGCGACCTGCGCTCCAATTCCTGGGAGGACGCCGCAGGAAAAAGCTACCGCTTCAAGATCGAGACGCGGATGAACGAGGCCGATGCCGGCCGGGTCGACGGCTCGGCGGAACGCGACGGCGACCACATCAACGTCAAGCTGAAGCTGCCGGCGCCGAAAAGCTTCACACTCGACGGCAACGTCGTATTCCCGACCGAGCAGATCCAGCGCATCATCGCGGCCGCCAAGGACGGCAAGTCGCTGCTGGAACTCTCCGTCTATGACGGCTCCGACGACGGCCAGAAAGTCTACAACACGCTGACCGTGATCGGCCAGCCGATTGCCGACGACCGCGCCGCGTCCTCGCCCGATCCGTCAACCTCGGACGAGCACATGAAATCGCTGAAGCGCTGGCCCGTCACCGTCAGCTATTTCGACCGTGACGTGCAGCAGAAGGAGGGCGAGCAGACCCCGGTCTATGCGATGGCGTTCGAGCTCTACGAAAACGGCGTCTCCCGCCAGCTCGTGCTCGACTACAATGATTTCGTCATCTCCGGCGCGATGGGCAAATTCGACGTCAAGGACAGCAAGCCCTGCAATTGAGGGGCGAGACGTCGCGGCTAGGCAGTTCACAATCTGTCACCATCATGTGTGCGATCGGCGGGACAATCGCGCCGCGCGCGATGCGTTCGCACCGCAGGCTTCGCACCTCAGAATGACGGAACGCATCATGACGCGGATGCCGCCCCCTCATTGTGAATTGTGCCCGCGCCGCAGACCGGTACCATGCACTTGCTGCCGTGGAACACGTGAGCCAGCATAGCGACCGGGAGGCGACATGAGCGGGCAGGAGCGCAAGGCGAAGGGATCGGACTTGTTTGTCGCAGCACTGGAGAATGAAGGTGTCGATCGCATCTTCGGCGTTCCCGGCGAGGAAAATCTCGATTTCGTGGAATCGCTCCGCACCTCCAGGATCGAACTGGTTCTGACACGGCACGAACAGGCCGCCGCTTTCATGGCCGCCACGCACGGCCGGCTGACCGGCAAGCCCGGCGTCTGCCTGTCGACGCTCGGCCCGGGCGCGCTCAACCTGTCCACCGGAGCTGCCTATGCGCATCTCGGCGCGATGCCGATGATTCTGATCACCGGCCAGAAGCCGATCATGAGCAGCCGGCAGGCGCGCTTCCAGATCGTCGACGTGGTCGCGACCATGAAGCCGCTGACGAAGCTGTCGCGGCAGATCATCAGCGCCTCCAGTATCCCGACCGTGGTCCGCGACGCCTTTCGCGTGGCGATGGAGGAGCGGCCGGGTCCAGTGCATCTCGAATTGCCGGAGGACATCTCAGGCGATGAAGTGCCGTCAGTCCCGGTGATCCCGGTTCATCCGATCGAAATCCCGGTCGCCCATCGCGCCGCGCTCGACCGCGCCGCCGAGATGATCTTGGCCGCAAAACATCCGTTGGTGATGATGGGCGCTGCGACCAGCCGACCGCGCGCGACCCACGGCATCGCAAGCTTCGTGCGGCGGACCGGGATTCCGTTCTTCACCACGCAGATGGGCAAGGGCACGGTACCCGGCGGCACCAATCTCTACATGGGCACCGCCGCGCTGTCCGAGCGCGACTATGTTCACGAGGCCATCGATGCCGCCGACCTGATCGTGGCGATCGGTCACGATCCGATCGAGAAGCCGCCCTTCATTATGGGGCCGTCGGAGCCCAAGGTTATTCACGTCAGCTACACCTCGGCTAGCGTCGAGCAGGTTTATTTCCCGGATGCCGAGCTCGTCGGCGACGTCGGCCCGAGCCTGGAGCTGCTCGCCGATCGCGTCGAAGGCAGGCTGCCGCAGGCCGCGGCGCTGTTGCCGCTGCGCGAAAAAATCCTCTCTCACATTGCCGACCGTGCCACCGAGGCGCGCTGGCCGCCGACGCCGCAGCGCATCGTGCACGACATCCGTCAGGTGATGCCGGAGAACGGCATCGTTGCGCTCGACAACGGCATGTACAAGATCTGGTTCGCGCGCAATTACCGCACCCGCGTCGCCAACACGCTGCTGCTCGACAATGCATTGGCGACGATGGGTGCCGGTCTGCCGTCGGCGATGATGGCCGCGATGCTCTATCCGGACCGCCGCGTGCTCGCGGTCGCCGGCGACGGCGGCTTCATGATGAACAGCCAGGAGATGGAAACCGCCGTCCGCCTCAAGCTCAACCTGGTCGTGCTCGTGCTCGAGGACAACGCCTACGGCATGATCCGCTGGAAGCAGGCGGTCGATCATTTCGCCGATTTCGGCATGACTTTTGGCAATCCCGATTTCGTCCTGTATGCGAAAGCCTACGGCGCCAAGGGGCATCGCATCGAGAGCATCGATAGCTTTGCCCCGACGCTCGATGCGGCATTCAAGGAGGGCGGCGTGCACCTGGTCTCGATCCCGATCGACTATTCGGAGAACGTGCGGGTGCTCGTCGACGAGTTGCGGGCGCGGGAGACGTCGAAGGCGTGATTCTTGTGCGATGCTCTGGCCACCCTCGTCATTGCGAGCGAAGCGAAGCAATCCAGGCCGTCTCCGCGAAGGCAGTCTGGACTGCTTCGTCGCTTTGTTCCTCGCAATGACGGAATATGACGACCGGACCGAGTACGATAACAAGTTGCGTCGATATCATCCAACCAACAACAGGAATATGAAATGACGCGTGTTCGCTGTATCACCGAGATGGGCATGGGCGTGGACGTCCACGGCAGGGACGCCACCAAGGCGGCGAAGCGCGCGGTGTCGGATGCGATCAGGCATTCGAGCCTCGGCTTCTTCCGGATGATCGGCAAGACCGCGAACGACATGTTCGTCGACGTCACGATCGCTGTGCCCAACCCTGAGGCGGTCGACAAGGAGGCCGTCGCGAAGGAGCTTCCTTACGGCACCGTGACCGTCAACACGGTGAAGGGCGGGCTGGAGATTCCCTCGGCCACGGAACAGGCCAACGACCCCATCCTCATCGCCAATGCTGCCCCGTCATCGTCAGCTTCGACAAGGATTAGGCCGATGTCCGACAGCGATGAGACGTTGCTGGATCGCCCGATCTGGAGCGCGCTGACGACGAGCCAGAAGCATCTCGCGGAGGGCGGCCCGCGCGCGCTGCGTTATCCCGTCGACATGACGCCCTTCGCCGACGTGCCCGACATGTCGGCGGCCAGCTTTGCCGCGCTCGGTGATCTGCTCTCGGGCACGCAGGTCGCCGCGCTGTTCACGCCGGAGGCCGTCGACGTTCCCGCCGGCTTCAAGCTCGTGATCGCCGGGCCCTGCGAGCAGATGATCGGCTCTCCCGCCGACAGCCCGCTTGCCGATGCCGAGATCGTCGAATTGGGGGCCGCCGACGTTCCCGCGATGATGGCGCTGACGGAGCTGACCAAGCCCGGGCCATTCGCGGGGCGGACGCACGAGCTCGGCACCTTCCTCGGCATCCGCGCCGGCGGCGCATTGGTCGCCATGGCCGGCGAGCGGATGAAGCCGGGCAAGTTCACCGAGATGACGGCCGTCTGCGTGCATCCCGATCATCGCGGGCGCGGCTACGCGCAGGCGCTGCTTGCGGCGATCGCGCGCCAGATCGAGGCGCGCGGAGAGTATCCGTTCCTGCACGTGTTTTCGAGCAACGTCTCCGCCATCGCGCTCTATCTGCGGCAGGGCATGCGCATCCGTCGTCGACTGCACGTGACGGCGCTGATGAAGCAGGGATGAGCACCCTTCGGCTGGGCTTCATATCCGACAAATTCACGCTATATCCATCCCAACCATAATTTGGGGAAACACATGGACGCCAGGACGACCGATTTTTCCGCCGCACGGACGGCGGTGCAGCGTTGTGTCGATCAGGAGATCATCCCCGGCGTATCCTGGGCGGTGCTGCGCGGGCGCGATATCGTCGACCAGCAATGCGTCGGTTTTGCCGACCGCGAGGCCAACACCGCATTGCGGCCCGACCACATTTTTCGCGCGTTCTCCAACACCAAGATTTTCGTCACCTGCGCGGTCATGCTGCTGGTCGAGGAGGGGCGCATCGGGCTCGACGACACGATCGAGACATTCCTGCCGCAACTCGGCAATCGCAAGGTCCTGAAGCAGGGTGCGGCGAGCCTCGCCGACGCCGAGCCGGCCAGGACCCCGATCACGATCCGCCAACTGCTGACCCACACCTCGGGTCTTAGCTACGGCATCTTCGATCCCGGCACGGTGCTGTTCAAGGGCTACAACGAGGCGCGGGTGCTCAATCCGTTGACGCCGCTGACCGACCTGATCGACAGGCTCGCCGATCTGCCGCTGTCCTATCATCCCGGCACGGGCTGGGAATATTCGGTGGCCACCGACGTGCTCGGCCGCGTCGTCGAGGTCGTCTCGGGCAAGTCGCTGGATGCCTTCCTCAAGACGCGCATCTTCGATCCACTTGGCATGGTCGATACCGGCTTCTACGTGCCGGAGGCGGAGCAGGGCAGGCTGGTCGCACTCTACACCGGCGCCGACGTGCTCGATCCGATGAAGCCCGGCCTCACGCGTGCCGACAATCTGCCCTTTCCGCAGGCGTATCGGCGTCAATTCCCGCGGCTGTCGGGCGGCGGCGGCCTGGTCTCGACCTTGCCCGACATGCTCGCGCTGGTGCGCGCGCTGTTGCCCGGCTCGGACGCGCTCCTCAAGCCGGAGACGCTGCGGCAGATGATGACGAACCAGTTGCCTGCAGGGCAGACCATTCGCTTCGCCAATCTCGGTGCCATCCCCGGCAAGGGTTTTGGCCTCGGCGGCGCCGTCACGTTCGCGCCGACGCCGTTCGATCCCGCAAATTCGACCGGCGAATTCCAGTGGGGCGGGCTCGCCGGCACCCATTGGTGGATATGCCCGCAGGCCAATACCGCCGGGGTGCTGATGGCCCAGCGCTACATGGGCTTCTGGAATCCGTTCTTCTTCGAGTTCAAGCGGCTGGCCTACCAGGCGGCCGGGAGCTGATCGCGAAAGAATTGTTGGGCCCCGCGAATCCTTTCCGGCCTTCGCACCCTCTTGTCTGTCGAGGCATTTCGCCTCGGCTCATGCCCGAGGATGTGATGGGATTCTACAGGAAGAATATCGGCGGTCTGCATCAGGCGTTGCGGGTTGCGCTCGGAATTGCGGTTACGATTGGCGCATTGGTGTATCTCACCGGCATCGCGGCGTGGCTGGCCGCACTCGGTGGAGCAAGCTTCGCTCTGACCGGCCTCGTCGGCTATTGCCCGATCTGTGCGATGGCCGGCGTCGGAAAAGGAGGCGTATCGTGAGCGCGGCCGCGATCTCGCCAAACCTGTTCGAGGCCGCGCGCCTCGGCGATCCCCAGGCAATCGCGTCTCTGCTCGAGACGGCGCAGCCGGACATCCGCCGCTACGCGCGCGCCACCTGCCGCAGCTCTGCTGATGCCGAAGATGCGACGCAGGAAGCGATGTGGATCCTGTTCCGCCATGTCGGCACGATCCGCTCGCTGTTGGCGTTTTCAGCCTGGCTGTTCAGCGTGGTCCGTCGAGAGTGCTTGCGGCTCGCCCGCAAGGCAGGCCTCGCGGCGGCGATCGACGACGGGGCGTCGGAGGCGCTGCTGCTGTCGCGCCCGGAGGCCGATCTGCGGCTCGACGTGGCCGCTGCATTCGAGGCGCTGCCGGCGCACTATCGCGACGTCGCGCTGATGCGGGACGTCAAGGAAATGACCATCGACGAAATCGCCGGCGCACTCGACACGTCCAGGCAGGCCGTCAAGGCACGGCTGCATCGCGCCCGCGCGCTGATGCGCGAATATCTGACGAGATGACAATGACAAATTATCCCGCCTTCGCCGCACTGGCGCCGGTCGAGGCCAACGCGTTCCTCGCCTTCAACCATGCGGTCGAGCGCAAGGACGGGCTGATCCCGCCAAAGTATCGCGAGCTGATCTCGCTTGCGGTCGCGCTCACTACGCAGTGCGCCTATTGCCTCGACGTGCATACCGCGCAAGCGGCGAAAGCCGGCGCCACGCGCGAGGAAGTGGCGGAAGCCGCACTGATCGCAGCTGCAGTGCGGGCCGGCGGCACGCTCGGCCATGCGTTGCTGGCGCAGCGGCTGTTCGAGCAACATCGACGTGAGAGCACGGGATGAACGAGCATCGGTAGAGCGGGATCGTACTTGTGAAAACCTATCTGGGTCTCGACGGATTTCGCTTCGGCTGGGTCGCGGCCTGGATCGATGATCGCGGCGATCACGGCTTCGATTATTCACCAGGCCTCACGCGTCTCCTCGCAATGCCGCATGCGCGCGCGATGATCGACATGCCGATCGGATTGAACATGAGCGGCTACCGGACCTGCGACTTGCGTGCACGCGAGCTGGTCGGCGCTGCCGTGTTTCTCGGCGCGCGCCGGGGCCTCTGGATGTTTGCCGATATTGCGACAGCCAATCGGCACTACTGGGAGCGCGAAGGCAAGGGCAGGGGAGTATCCGTGCAGCTCTGGAACATCAAAGACAAGATCAGGGACGTCGACGCGGTCATGACGCCGGCACGGCAAGCGAGCGTCGGCGAGGCGCATCCGGAATTGATCTTCTGGAATCTCGCGGGCCGCATGCGCCTCGACAGCAAGACGTCCGCGTCCGGGCGTGAGCAGCGCAGTGCGCTCCTGCAGGAACGCGGCTTCACGCGCCTGCCGAAATGGCTGACGCAACGTCATCGTACCGGCATCGGCTGCGACGATCTCATCGACGCTTGTGCCTGCGCAATTGCGGCACGCGACAGCAGGCAGCGCGTCGGCGGGCATGAGATCGATCCGCGGGGACTTCGGATGGAGATCAATTATTGAGCCCGCTGGCCGTCGAGTGGCGATGCGGGAAAAAGCGGCAATTGCCTCGAATATGCAGGAACTGTCGATGGTCGTCCGCGTTTCCCGTGCGAACGACTACAGAGAACTCTCGCGATGAATGATGCCAGTCAATTCGCGACCGCGATGCTCGCGCTCGTATTCATCGGGGCACTGCTCGTCACGGGGCACCTCTTCATCGAGCAACGCGCGCAACGCGATACCGCATACGTCACAAGTCAACTGCTGCGGCCGTTGTGACTCGAATATGGCGCCGGAAGATCGTGTGACGGCTGCTCGGCCTTGCGTCGTTCGCACGCTGGCCTAGATTAGGCCGCGTCTCACGCACAGGCCGGGGTCCCGATGTCCGATCTTTCCACCTATCCGATCGCCGGGCGCTGGCCGGCCAGGCATCCCGAATTGCTTCAGCTCTATTCGCTGCCGACGCCGAACGGCGTCAAGGTCTCGATCATGCTGGAGGAGATCGGACTGCCTTACGAGGTGCATCTCGTCGATTTCGGCAAGGACGATCAGAAAACGCCGGAGTTCCTCTCGCTCAATCCGAACGGTAAGATCCCGGCGATCCTCGATCCCAACGGCCCGGGTGGCAGGCCGCTGCCGCTGTTCGAGTCCGGTGCGATCCTGCAATACCTTGCGGAGAAGACCGGCAAGTTGCTGCCGCAGGATGCCGCGCGCCGCTACCAGACTATCCAATGGGTGCATTTCCAGATGGGCGGCATCGGGCCGATGTTCGGCCAGGTCGGCTTCTTCCACAAATTTGCCGGCAAGGAGTTTGAGGACAAGCGGCCGTTGCAGCGCTACGTGGACGAGTCCAAGCGCCTGCTCGGCGTGATGGAGACGCATCTGTCCGGCCGGCAATGGTTCATGGACGACGACTACACCATCGCCGACATCTCCACGCTCGGCTGGGTGCGCAACCTAATCGGATTTTACGGTGCGGGTGACCTCGTCGAATTCAGCCAGTTCAAGTCGGTGGCTGCCTGGCTCGAACGCGGGCTGGCGCGTCCGGCCGTACAGCGCGGGCTGAACATTCCCAAGCGGCCGTGAAACTAGAACAGCCGCCCGCCGTTCGGCACGGGCTTGCCCGGCTGTATCAGCACGACCTTGCCGTGGGCGTCGGGAAAGCCGAGCGTCAACACCTCCGAGACGACCGGCCCGATCTGGCGCGGCGGGAAATTGACGACGGCGGCAACTTGTTGCCCCACCAGCGTCTCAAGCGGATGATTTTCGGTGATCTGCGCCGAGCTCTTGCGCACGCCGATGGCGGGACCGAAGTCGATCCACAGACGCCAGGCCGGCTTGCGCGCCTCCGGAAACGGCTTGGCGTCGACGATGGTGCCGACGCGGATATCGACCGCGAGGAAGGCGTTGAAGTCGATGGCCGGTGACACAGCTGCGGCGGGATCGTGGGTGACATGCATGGTATGTCCGCTCAAGGGGTTCGAAAGCTTCGTTCGTAATATTGTCGCGCCGTGCGGAGTTTCGTACAACGCCCACGCAACATCACGATACGACGCATGCGCGAGGAATGTCTTGCCCAACATCATCTACGGCATCAAGAACTGCGACACCATGAAGAAGGCGCGCGCCTGGCTCGAGACCCACGGCGTCGCCTACGAATTTCACGACTACAAGGCCGCGGGCGTGGAGAAGGACAAGCTCAAGCAGTGGAGCGACAAGCTCGGCTGGGAGACGCTGCTCAATCGCGCCGGCACGACCTTCAAGAAGCTGCCCGACGCGGACAAGGAAGGCTTGACCGAAAAGAAGGCGCTGGCGTTGATGCTAGCGCAACCATCGATGATCAAGCGGCCGGTCCTCGAAATCGGAGGCAAGCTGCTGGTCGGCTTCAAGCCGGATGTCTATGCGAAGGAAGTCCGCGCCAAGTAGCGCGAAGCCCTAACCAAGTAGGGCAAAGGGCTAGTTCAGCTCGATGATCTCCGTGGCGACGCCAGGACCGGACTGCTCCTCAAATTCCACCACATCGGCAGCCGCGATGCGTCCGGGCGCGCGGTGAAAGAGGTCGCGGTCGATCAGCGCGTGTACTTTCGGGCGCGGCAGCGCGTCATTTCCGCGCATGAGATTTTTGATCTCGAAGCCGCCATCCTCGCAGAATGTCTTGAGCGATGCGATGATGTGGCAAACTTTGCCGTCAGTCTGAAACGGCAGCAGCAACCGTTCATACGCGACGATGCGGCCGTAGATGTCGTCGACGTCGGCAACGCTGTAGACCGGAAGCCCACGCGCCACGCATTCATAGTAGATGGGCATTACGAAGGGCACGAGTCGTGGCCCGATATAGTCGTCGAGCAGAACGCCCTTGCCGGTGTGTCCATAGGCGCGCGATATGCGCGAGCCTTCGCTCTGGATGGTCAGGCGCGGCGCCGGCGTCGAATGGTCCACCGTATAGTAGATGAGGTCCGACAGCTCTTCCTCGAGCCGCGCAGGCTGGTACTCCCAGATCGCCGGCACGATCTGCTGGCGCGCATAAAGTCGCAGCCACGTGTTCAGGAGATCACGCTGCCTGATCGACTTGACGACGGCGGGAGCGGCGCTTGCAAAATCCACAACAATATTCCCGGCGATAAAAACCCGGACATGATCCCAGTTGCGGGAAAATATTCTATGAAGGCTGGCGCACGGAACGAAAGACCGTTAACGACGGCTTGATGACCGGTGCTTTGCGAACCGGGAGGCCGGGCAGGCGCGATATCGAAACCCCTCCGACTAAGGGAGCATTTGGATCCCGGCCGGAGGCTTGATCTGCTCAGCTTTCCGCCTTGCCTAACCCCCGTCACCTCCGGCATATTCCGCGCCCGGAGGCGGCGTTCCGGGATGGCTCCAAGGCCTCCGGAACATCGAGGCAACAAGGACAGCCACGCGCGGCCAGCGCGTCGTGCGGGCAGGGGGAAATTTGTTTGGCCGATGAGTTCATTCTCGAAACGGAAGGTTTGACCAAGGAGTTCGCGGGCTTCTTTGCCGTCCGTGACGTCACGCTCAAGGTTCGCCGTGGGAGTATTCACGCGCTGATCGGCCCGAACGGGGCCGGCAAGACGACGTGCTTCAATCTTTTGACCAAGTTCTTGAAGCCGTCCGCCGGGAAAATCCTGTACAAGGGACAAGACATCACGGCGATGGCGCCGGCCGACGTGGCCCGCATGGGACTCGTGCGCTCGTTCCAGATCTCGGCGGTGTTTCCGCATATGACTGCGCTGGAAAACGTCCGCGTCGCGCTGCAGCGCCAGCAGGGCAGCTCCTTTGATTTCTGGCGCTCCAAGTCCGTGCTCAACCGCTTCAACGAGCGCGCGCGTGAATTGTTGAACGATGTCGGCCTCAGCGAGTTTGCCAATACGCCGGCGGTCGAGATGCCCTATGGACGCAAGCGCGCACTTGAGATCGCAACCACGCTCGCGCTCGACCCCGAGATGATGCTGCTGGACGAGCCGATGGCGGGCATGGGCCACGAGGATATCGACAAGATCGCGGCGCTGATCAAGCGCATCTCGGCGAAGTACACCATTCTGATGGTCGAGCATAACTTAAGCGTCGTGGCCAATCTCTCCGACATCATCACCGTGCTGACGCGCGGGCAGGTGCTCGCCCAGGGCCACTACTCCGAGCTCACCAAGGACGAGCGCGTCAAGGAAGCCTATCTGGGAGCCGGTCATGGCTGAGACTGCGACTGCGGAAGCTCCGGCAAAGGCTGCCGCCGGCGGCAACATCCTTCAGGTGCGCAACCTGGAAGCCTGGTATGGCGAGTCCCACATCCTGCACGGGATCAATTTCGACGTGAACGCGGGCGAGGTCGTCACCCTGCTCGGGCGTAACGGCGCGGGCAAGACGACGACGCTGAAGTCGATCATGGGCATCATCGGCAAGCGCACGGGCTCGGTGAAGTTCAACAACGAGGACATCATCCGCACCACCTCGGACAAGATCGCGCGAATGGGTATCGCGTTCTGCCCGGAAGAGCGCGGAATTTTCTCCAGTCTCGACGTGCGGGAGAACCTGTTGCTGCCGCCGGTGGTGCGTGCAGGCGGACTGCCGCTCGAACAGATCTTCGATCTGTTTCCGAACCTGAAGGAACGGCTCAACAGCCAGGGAACCAAGCTGTCCGGTGGTGAGCAGCAGATGCTCGCGATCGCGCGTATCCTGCGTACCGGGGCGAGCTTCCTGATGCTGGACGAGCCGACCGAGGGCCTCGCGCCCGTCATCATCCAGCAGATCGGCCACACCATTGCGCGGCTCAAGAAGGAAGGCTTCACGATCCTTCTGGTCGAGCAGAATTTCCGGTTCGCGTCCACCGTGGCCGACCGCTACTACGTGGTCGAGCACGGCAAGATCATCGATGGGTTTGCCAACGCTGATCTCGCCGCCAACATGGACAAGCTCCACACCTATCTCGGCGTCTAGAACTGCGAAAGAAGTTAGAACCATCGAGTGTGTTTAGAGAGGGAAGCTGCATGAACACCCGGTCAATCGCATCATTTCTGCTCGGCACCGCGCTGGCGCTTGCCTCGACAAGCGGCGCGATGGCGCAGGACAAGACCATCAAGGTCGGCGTGCTCACCGACAACTCGGGGCTCTACGCCGACCTTGGAGGTCCCGGCTCGACGCTGGCCGCGCAGATGGCGATCGAGGATTCCGGGCTTGCAGCCAAGGGATGGAAGGTCGACCTCATCTCCGCCGACCATCAGAACAAGCCCGACATCGGCACCGCGATCGCGCGGCAGTGGATCGATGTCGAGAAGATCGACGTCTTCATGGACGTGCTGAACTCCGGCGTCGCGCTGGCGGTGAACAATGTCGTCAGGGAAAAGAATGCGATTCTGATCGACACGGGCGCGGCGACGTCCGATCTGACCAACGCGCAATGTTCGCCGAACACGATCCACTGGGTCTACGACACCTACATGCTGGCCAACAGCACAGGACAGGCGCTGGTGAAGGCCGGCGGCGATACTTGGTACTTTCTGACCGCCGACTACGCCTTTGGTCACGCGCTCGAGCGCGACACCGCTGCGGTGGTGGTCAAATCAGGCGGCAAGGTGATCGGGAGCGTCAAGCATCCGCTCAATACCGCGGACTTCTCCTCGTTCCTCCTGCAGGCGCAGGCGTCGAAAGCCAAGATCATCGGTATGGCGAACGCCGGTGGCGATACCACCAACACGATCAAGCAGGCGGCGGAATTCGGCATCGTCGCGGGCGGCCAGAAGCTCGCGGGGCTTCTGCTGTTCATCACCGACGTCCATGCGCTCGGATTGAAAGTGGCGCAGGGGCTGAACTTCACCGAAACCTTCTATTGGGATTTGAACGACGGCACCCGGGCCTTCTCCAAGCGCTTCTCCGAGCGCATGAAGAACAAGGCGATGCCATCGATGGTGCAGGCCGGCGTCTATTCGGGCCTGATCCATTATTTCAAGACGCTGGAAGCGTTGGGTGGCAATCCGCACGATGGTACCAAGGTGGTCGCCAAGATGAAGGAAATGCCGACGGACGATCCACTGTTCGGCCAAGGCACGATCCGCGCGGACGGTCGCAAGCTCCATCCCGCCTATCTGTTCGAGGTCAAGAAGCCCGAGGAATCCAAGGGACCGTGGGACTACTACAAGCTCATCGGCACGACGCCGGCAGACCAGGCTTTCAGGCCGCTCTCGGACAGCGCCTGTCCGCTGGTGAAGAAGTAACGCCGACAGCGCCCGCTGGCGGGCGCTGTCAACAACAAAACGGGACCGGGTGCGGGATCGATGCAGGCTCTTTACGCTCAGCTACTGGTGGGATTGATCAACGGCTCGTTCTACGCGCTGCTCAGTCTCGGGCTTGCCGTGATCTTCGGCATGCTCAACATCATCAATTTCGCCCACGGCGCGCTCTACATGATGGGCGCGTTCGTCGCCTATTTCCTGCTCAACAATGATTATCTCAGCATTGGCTATTGGCCGGCATTGATTGTCGCGCCGATTGTCGTCGGTATTTTCGGCATGATCCTGGAGCGGACCATGCTGCAATGGTTGACCGGGCTCGATCACCTCTACGGCTTGCTGCTGACCTTCGGCATTGCGCTGATCGTGCAGGGCGTGTTCCAGAACTATTTCGGATCATCCGGCCTGCCTTACGCCATTCCGGACCAGCTCAAAGGCGGCATGAATCTCGGCTTCATGTTCCTGCCGGTCTATCGCGGCTGGGTCGTGGTGTTCTCGCTGGTGGTGTGCATCGCGACCTGGTTCCTGATCGAGAAGACGCGGCTCGGCGCATACTTGCGCGCCGCGACCGAAAATCCGACGCTGGTGCGCGCCTTCGGCGTCAATGTGCCGCGCATGATCACGCTGACCTATGGTCTCGGCGTCGGCCTTGCCGCGCTCGCCGGCGTGCTCTCGGCGCCGATCAACCAGGTGCGGCCGCTGATGGGCGCCGACCTCATCATCGTCGTGTTCGCGGTGGTCGTGATCGGCGGCATGGGCTCGATCATGGGGTCGATCATCACCGGCTTTGCGCTTGGCGTGATCGAGGGCCTGACCAAGTATTTTTATCCCGAGGCCTCCAACACCGTCGTGTTCGTGCTGATGGTGCTGGTGCTCCTGGTGAAGCCAACGGGATTGACGGGAAGGGCGGCCTGATATGACGGTCTTGACGGACGATACGCTGCCGGCAACCCCGCGCGCGGTACGCGACGAGATGATCGTGTTCGTGGTGATGGCGCTGCTGCTGGCCGCGGTGCCCTTCAGCGGCCTCTATCCGTTCTTCGTGATGCAGGCACTTTGCTTCGCGCTGCTCGCCTGTGCCTTCAATCTTCTGATCGGCTATGGCGGTCTGCTGTCGTTCGGTCACGCGATGTTCTTAGGCACCGCCGGTTATTGCAGCGCGCATGCGCTGAAGGTGTGGGCGCTGCCGCCGGAGCTCGGCATCCTCGTCGGCATCGCCGGCGCCTTCGTCCTCTCTATCGTGACCGGCTACATCTCGATTCGGCGCCAGGGCATCTATTTCTCGATGATCACGCTGGCGCTGTCGCAGCTGCTGTACTTTATCTACCTCCAGGCGCCGTTCACCCATGGCGAGGACGGCATCCAGGGCATTCCGCAAGGGCACATGTTCGGCGTCTTCGATCTCTCGAAGCCCACCGTCCTCTATTATGTCGTGCTGGTCGGCTTCCTCGCCGGCTTCCTGCTGATCTACCGCATCATCAACTCGCCATTCGGTGAGGTCCTGAAGTCGATCCGCGAGAACGAGCAGCGCGCGATCTCGCTGGGTTACCGGACCGACCAGTACAAGTTCCTGGCCTTCGTCCTGTCGGGCACGCTGGCCGGCTTCGCCGGTGCGCTGAAGGTGTTCGTGGCGCAGAACGCCTCGCTCACGGACGTGCACTGGTCGATGTCGGGCGAAGTGGTGCTGATGACGCTGGTCGGCGGTCTCGGCACCATCTTCGGCCCCGTGGTCGGTGCCTTCGCCATCATCGCCATGCAGCAATATCTGGCGGGCTTCGGCCAGTGGGTGACGGTGATCCAGGGCTCGATCTTCGTGATCTGCGTGCTTACCTTCCGCCGCGGCGTGGTTGGTGAAATCGCGCATTACTTCCGGCGCTCGCTCTAAGTCGTTGATAGAGTGCTGGTTTTGTTGGCGCGTGAAAGCGGTGGATGATCCGGCTCCGCTGGCGTGAGGTGGCACGCGCGCGGAACGAAAATGGTCTATGACAGTTTCGTGACGGCCCGGTCGGGCCGGGCCATGTCCAACCGGTAGACTATCCCCATGATGCGTTGGTTTCGCGCTTTCCTGCCCAAGGAAGAACGGTTCTTCGACCTGTTCGACCGCCATGCCAAGACCGTGATTCAGGGCTCCATCGCGCTCCAGGGGATGCTGAACGGGGGCGAGGAGACGCCGGTCTATTGCCAGCGCGTCAGTCAGTTCGAGAACGATGCCGACAACATCACCCGCGAGGTGCTGACGGCGGTGCGCCGCACCTTCATCACCCCGTTCGACCGCGGCGACATCAAGAACCTGATCACCTCGATGGACGACGCCATCGACCAGATGCAGCAGACGGCGAAAGCGGTGATGCTGTTCGAGGTCCGAACCTTCGAGCCGCCGATGCGGGAGATCGGCGGGCTTTTGATCGAATGTGCCAATCTGGTCGGACGCGCGCTGCCGCTGATGCAGGCGATCGGCCAGAACGTCGCCATGCTGACGGCGATCACGGAGGAGCTGGGCAAGCTGGAAGGCCGCGTCGATGATCTCCACGACATCGGGTTGAAGGAGTTGTTCCTGAAGCACCGCGACGGCAGTGCAATGAATTTCATCGTCGGTGCCGAGATCTACGACCACCTCGAAAAGGTGGCCGATCGCTTCGACGACGTCGCGAACGAGATCAACAGCATCGTCATCGAGCAAGTCTAGAGCATGATCCGGAAAAGTGCGCGGCGGTTTGCCTTCGCGACAAACGCAGCAGGCGTTTGCGCGGAGATCATGCTCAATCTTTAAAGCAGGGGCGCGCCGTGGATGCTGCGTTGGGTCTACCCGTCCTGGTCGGACTGATCGCCGTCGCGCTGCTGTTCGACTTCCTGAACGGCCTGCATGATGCCGCCAACTCGATCGCGACCATCGTCTCGACCCGCGTGCTGCGGCCGCAATTCGCGGTGTTCTGGGCCGCGTTCTTCAATTTCGTCGCCTTCATGGTGTTTGGGCTGCACGTCGCCCAGACCATCGGCACCGGCATCATCGATCCCGCGATCGTCGATGCGCAGGTGATCTTTGCAGCTCTCGTCGGCGCCATCGTCTGGAATGTGGTCACCTGGGCGCTCGGCATCCCGTCATCGTCGTCCCATGCCCTGATCGGCGGGCTCGTCGGTGGCGGCATGGCCAAGGCCGGGATTTCGGCGGCGGTGTGGGGTGGATTAAGCAAGACCGTGCTGGCCATCGTGCTGTCTCCGCTGGTCGGATTCCTGCTTGCGATGCTGCTGGTTGCGATCGTGTCCTGGGCTTCGGTGCGCTCGACGCCGTTTGCGGTCGACCGCGCCTTCCGCATCCTGCAATTCGCCTCCGCCTCGCTTTATTCGCTCGGTCACGGCGGTAACGATGCTCAAAAGACCATGGGCATCATCGCCGTGCTGCTCTATTCGCAGGGCCATCTCGGCAGCGAGTTCTTCGTGCCGTTCTGGGTGGTGCTGTCCTGCCAGGCGGCGATGGCGATGGGCACGCTGATGGGGGGCTGGCGCATTGTCCGCACCATGGGGTTGCGCATCACGAAACTGACGCCGATGCAGGGGTTTTGCGCCGAGACCGGCGGCGCGGTGACCCTGTTCATGGCGACATTCCTTGGGGTTCCCGTGTCGACCACCCATACCATCACCGGCGCGATCGTCGGCGTTGGCGCCGCCCGCCGCCTCTCGGCGGTGCGCTGGAACGTCGCCAGTTCGATCGTCTATGCCTGGGTGATCACGATGCCGGCCTCCGCGATTGTCGCGGCGCTGACCTGGTGGGCGGTCAAGATTTTCGTCAAGTAACCAGCTTCAGCCCGACAATGCCGGCGATGATCAGTCCGATGCTGGCGAGGCGAAATGCGGTCGCTGGTTCGCCGAAGAGGACGATGCCGAGCGTCGCGGTGCCGACTGCACCGATGCCGGTCCAGACCGCATAGGCGGTTCCAATCGGAAGCGTCTTCAGTGCGAGCCCAAGCAGGACGATGCTGCAGGCCATGGCCGCAAGCGTGAGGACGGACGGAACGAGCCTGGTAAAACCCTCGGTATATTTGAGGCCGATCGCCCAGGAGACCTCCAGCAGGCCGGCGACGAACAGGATGCTCCAGGCCATGACGACCCTCCGCTCAAGCAGGGTCGTCCCCGCGTGTGATGCACTGATGGGCGGGAAGGACGTCCTTCCCAAGGGCGATATGGGGCTGGCCGGAAGGCTCGGCAATCACCATATGAGGCTTGATCAGGCCCATTTTCCCTGCCAAACGCTCCCGACATGTCCGACATCGCCATTTCTGCCGAATCGCCGGCCCGTTCCCCGCTTGCCGCTGAAGTGTCGCGGCGGCGAACCTTTGCGATCATCTCGCATCCGGACGCCGGCAAGACCACGCTGACCGAGAAGCTGTTGCTGTTCGGCGGCGCGATCAATCTCGCCGGCCAGGTCAAGGCCAAGGGCGAGCGGCGGAACACGCGCTCGGACTGGATGAAGATCGAGCGCGAACGCGGCATCTCGGTCGTGACCTCCGTGATGACCTTCGAGTTCGAGGGTTTGGTGTTCAACCTGCTGGACACGCCGGGCCACGAAGACTTTTCGGAAGATACCTACCGCACGCTCACCGCGGTCGACTCCGCCGTGATGGTGATCGACGCCGCCAAGGGCATCGAGGCGCGTACGCGAAAACTGTTCGAGGTCTGCCGCCTGCGCGACATCCCGATCATCACCTTCATCAACAAGATGGACCGCGAGAGCCGCGACGTCTTCGAGCTGCTCGACGAGATCGAGAAGACGCTGGCGCTCGACACCACCCCGATGACGTGGCCGGTCGGTCGCGGCCGCGACTTCCTCGGCACCTATGACGTGGCCAATGGCGGCGTCCGTCTGCTCGAAGGCGGCGGCGCCAAGACCGGCGCGGCGCAGCAGATCGAGATTGCCGAACTCGGCAAGCTCAATGCCAACCTCGACGTCTCCGCGGTGAAGGATGAGCTCGAGCTCGTCACCGAGGCCTCCAAACCGTTCGAGCTCGCCGCGTTTCGCGAGGGACATCTGACGCCGGTCTATTTCGGCAGCGCGCTGCGCAATTTCGGCGTCGGCGACCTCCTGGAAGGCCTCGGCAAGTTCGCACCTGAGCCGCGCGCGCAGGAGAGTGACCAGCGCAAGGTCGAAGCGACCGATCCGCGCATGAGCGCCTTCGTGTTCAAGATTCAGGCCAACATGGACCCGAACCACCGCGACCGCATTGCCTTTGCGCGGCTGTGCTCGGGCAAGCTGAGCCGCGGCATGAAAGCCAAGCTGGTCCGCACCGGCAAGAGCATGCCGCTGTCGAGCCCCCAATTCTTCTTCGCGCAGGACCGTTCGGTGGCGGACGAAGCCTTTGCCGGCGATGTTGTCGGCATTCCCAATCACGGCACGCTGCGCATCGGCGATACCCTGACCGAGGGCGAGGATTTCAACTTCGTCGGCGTGCCGAGCTTTGCGCCGGAAATCGTCCGCCGCGTCCGTCTCACCGATGCGATGAAGGCGAAGAAGCTGAAGGAAGCGCTTCAGCAGATGTCGGAAGAGGGCGTGGTGCAGGTGTTCCGCCCGCGCGACGGCGCGCCGGCGTTGGTCGGCGTGGTCGGCGCGCTGCAGCTCGACGTGCTGAAGGCGCGGCTCGAGGCGGAATATGCGCTGCCGGTCGAATTCGAGGTGAGCGAGTTCCAGCTTGCGCGCTGGGTCTCCTCGGACGACCGCAAGAAGCTCGACACCTTCATCGCCGCCAACACATCGAGCATCGCCGACGACGTCGACGGCGACCCCGTCTATCTGGCCAGGAACGAATTTTATCTCGGCTATACCCGGGAGCGTGCCGAAGGCATCGCGTTCACCAACGTCAAGGACGTCAAGAAGAAGAGCTAGTGTTTCCCAGATGTTGCCCGTGAAGCACGATGGCAACGCTTAGCGAGGTCGGCGGTCATGAGGCGGCGCGATTTCATCATGCTTGTTGCAAGCGCGGCGGCCTACCCGCTTGGCACGTCCGCGCAAGGTAATGTGCGGCGAATCGGTGTGATGGCGGGAGGCAAGCCCAGTGACCCGGAAAGCCAGGCCAGCTACCAGAAACTGAGACAGCGTCTAGGTGAACTTGGTTGGGAACAGTGACGCAACATCCAGATCGAATATCGTTGGTGGGCCGGCGATCCGGCTCTTGCGGATGCTCAGGCGGCTGAGCTGGCCGGATTGCGTCCGGACGTGCTCCTGGCAATCAGTACTCCATCCGTGGAAGCCTTGAAGCGACACGCGCCGACGTTGCCGATTGTCTTCACGGTAGTTGCCGATCCCGTGGGTGCCGGTTTCGTTCAAAGTCTGGGCAAGCCGGGTGGAAACATTACGGACTTCACAACCTTCGAACCTGAAATGGCTGGCAAGTGGCTGCAACTGCTCAAGCAGGCGGCACCAGAGATACGAAGGATCGCCGCAGTCTTCAACCCGCGAACAGCTCCCATGATCTTGATGCCGTCCGTGGAAGCTGCCATTCCGGCAGTCCAGCTCCAGCTGGTTCCGGCACCGGCGCACAACGCCACCGAGCTCGAACAGGCGATTTCCCGCTTTGCAGAGCAGCCACACGGCGGCTTGCTGATCTTTCCGGACGCGTTTCCACTCGTTCACCGGCAATTGATTCTAGACTTGGCGGCCACCCACCGTCTGCCGGCGATGTATCCGTTCCCTTTCTTCGTCAGGGAAGGCGGGCTGATGTCGTACGGAATCTCGATTTCGCACCTTGTCGGTCGCTCGGCGGACTATGTTGACCGCGTCTTGCGAGGAGCGCGTCCGGCAGATTTGCCAGTCCAGCAGCCGAATGAATTCCAATTTCTGCTCAATCTCAAGACAGCCAACGCGTTGGGACTGAGTGTACCGCCCACCCTGGTGGCACAAGCGGATCAAGTCGTTGAGTGAAGCGGGTTTGCTGTCCCGACCGAGCCTGCTCCGCCTCGGAGCGGCAACTTTGCATGGGTTTCAAATTCTGGCGGCAAGCCCGTCGTCGCATCGCGGCGAGCCTTGACCCCTTCACAACCGTCGCCACCTGTTGTGCGAATGCCATTACGGTCTCAGCATCATGTGGCGCAGCATCCTTGTTCTTGTCCTGTTGGCGACATCGACGGTCGCCGCCAACGCGCGGCCCCGTCAGATCAATCCGATTCCATTCTCGCATGAGCCGTGCAGCGTGCTCGACAACCGCCCCTGCACGCCGTCCTATTGCAGCGTGCTCGAGGACGGCCCGTGCATTCCCGAGATCGACTATCCCTACGGCCAGGATCTACAGCTCACCATCGAGAGCGTGCCGTCCGCGGCTAATCGCGCCAGGTATCAGAAGCCGGATCACGATCTCGACACGATCGGCGATCTCTTCGCCCAGCTGCGCAGCTGCTGGTCGCCGCCGTCAGACAACGCGCGCGCAGGCATGCAGATGTCGGTGCGCTTCAGTTTCAACAAGGCGGGTGGTCTGATCGGTCCGCCGCGTCTGACATTTGCAACAGCTGGCGTTCCTGCCGTGACGCGAACGACCTATCTCGACGCCATCAACACATCGCTGAAGGCCTGCCTGCCGCTGAAATTCACCACCGGTCTTGGCGGCGCGCTGGCCGGTCGGCCGATCGCGATCCGCTATGTCGATAATAGGGACTTGGGAAAGTAACCTCGCTGATTTCTCTACCCCCTCATCCTGAGGTGCGCGCTCTTTCGCGCGCGTCTCGAGGATGGAGGCCCCGCTACTGCAGCGCGGCCTGCATGGTTCGAGACGGCGCTGACGCGCCTCCTCACCATGAGGCGTGGGAGTTGCGACCGGAAGCCCATCAATGATACCTCAGATGCTGGGCGCTTGCCAAAGGGGAGGATGTCGTGGGTCTGCTGGTCATGATCGTGGGGCTCGCGCTGTTTTTTGCGCCGCATGTGTTCACCACCAAACGCGACGCGCGCACGCAGGCGATCGCGAGACTGGGCGAGGGAACCTACAAGATCCTCTACGCGCTGGTGTCGCTCGCGGGTCTCGCGCTCATTATCTGGGGCTTTGCGCATTATCGGGCGACCGGCTGGATCGACGTCTGGTATCCGCCGAAGGCGATGAAGCACATCACGATCGCGCTGATGCTGCCCGCCGTTATCTTGGTCGTTGCTTCCTACCTGCGCGGTCGGATCTATGCGACGTTGAAGCATCCAATGCTCGCCGGGATCAAGCTGTGGGCGGTTGCGCATCTCCTGGCCAATGGTGATCTCGGCTCCATCATCCTGTTCGGCTCGTTCCTGGGGTGGGCGGTGTATGACCGCATCTCGCTGAAATATCGCACCGACGCCGGCGCCCCGCCGATTCCGGTGGGCGGCGTGACCAACGACTTGATCGCGGTCGCGGTCGGCGTCGTCGCCTATCTGGCGCTGGCTTTTGCGTTCCATCCCGTCGTGATTGGTGTTCCCGTCATGGGGAGCTAGGCACAGCCAATCAGCGCAAGACAGCGCCGCGCACCCATGCGCGGAAGGTGACAAAAGCAACAAGCTCAGGGCATTCCAATGGACTGGTCGCAATCTCAGATCCCGCCGATGCGATTTGAGGCGCGCTTTGGCGATCGGGTGGTACCGGCGTTCGCTGAGCGGCCGGCCAACATCTGGGTGATGATTGCGGACGCTTGCGCCGGCAATGCCGATGGCGAAGCGCTGATCTGCGGCGATGTCCGATTGAGCTGGCGGCAGGTGGTGGAGCGCGCGGCGCGGATCGCGGCGGGCTTGCGCAAGCTTGGCCTGCAACGCGGCGACCGCGTCGCAATCCTGCTCGGCAACCGCGTCGAATTTCCACTGATCCTGTTTGCCGCCGCCCATGAGGGCCTCGTCACGGTCCTGCTCAGCACACGCCAGCAGAAGCCAGAGATCGCCTACGTGCTCGCCGACTGCGGCGCCAAGATCCTGATCTACGAGGCGGCGCTTGCCGAGCGGCTGCCAAATGCGCGCGATGTTCCCGACGTGATCCATCGCATCGCCATCGACAACGATCCGCAGCTCTCGGGTTTCGCGGTGCTCGCAGACAACGCACTGGTGCCGGCGCCGGTCGATGTCAGCGAGGAAGACACAGCGATGATCCTCTACACCTCGGGCACGACGGGAAAGCCGAAGGGCGCGATGCTTGCCCATTGCAACATCATCCATTCCTCGATGGTGTTCGCGTCCTGCCTGGAGTTGACGGCGGCGGATCGCTCGATCGCGGCGGTGCCGCTCGGCCATGTCACCGGCGTCGTCGCCAACATCACGACCATGATCCGCTGCGGCGGCGCGTTGATCATCATGCCGGAGTTCAAGGCCGCGGACTACCTCAAGCTCGCCGCGCGCGAGCGTGTCACCTACACCGTGATGGTGCCGGCGATGTACAATCTCTGCCTGCTCCAGCCGGATTTCGACAGCTATGATCTGTCGAGCTGGCGCATCGGCGGTTTCGGCGGCGCCCCGATGCCGGTCGCATCTATCGAGAAACTCGAGGCGAAAATTCCCGGTCTCAAGCTGACGAACTGCTACGGCGCGACCGAGACCACGTCGCCATCCACGATCATGCCGGGCGAGCTGACGGCAAGCCATATCGACAGCGTCGGCCTGGCCTGTCCCGGTGCGCGGATCGTGGCGATGGGGACGGACGGACGCGAGCTGCCGCGCGGCGAGATCGGCGAGCTCTGGATCCAGAGCGCCTCGGTCATCAAAGGCTATTGGAACAATCCGAAGGCGACGGCGGAAAGCTTCACCGGCGGCTTCTGGCATTCCGGCGATCTCGGCTCGGTCGATGCGGGCGGCTTTATCCGGGTGTTCGACCGCCAGAAGGACATGATCAACCGCGGGGGCCTGAAGATCTACTCGGCCGAAGTCGAATCGGTACTGGCTGGCCACGCCGCGGTGGTCGAGAGCGCGATCATCGCCAAACCATGCCCGGTGCTGGGCGAGCGCGTTCATGCCGTGGTTGTGACGCGCGCCGCGATCGCGGCTGACGAGCTTCGGGCCTGGTGCGCGGAACGGCTGTCCGACTACAAGGTCCCCGAAACGATCACCGTCACCACCGAGCCTCTGCCGCGCAACGCCAATGGCAAGGTGGTGAAACGGCAGCTGCGGGAGCTTCTGGCCGAAACTTGACCCGGGCAGGCGGGCCTCCGGAGTATCCCGGACCTTGGGTTAACGCCTTGATCGGGCTTGCTTTGCCTTGCCACCGCCATATCGATAGGCTATCGCCGCCGCGACGTGGGGACGGGGTTTTTGACGCGAACGATCTGGCGCGCGCTCCCGGCCGGGCATGGGATTGGCTTAAGTGGCTGAATTATTTGACGAAGTCGACGAGGAAGTACGTCGCGACCAGCTCAAGAAGCTGTGGGACAAGTATTCGATCTACTTCATCGCCCTGATGGTGCTGATCGTCGCCGCCGTGGGTGGCTGGCGCGGTTACCAGTACCTGGAGGCCAAGAAGGCTGCCGAGGCTGGCGCCGCCTTCGAGAAGGCTATCGAGCTGTCCGAACAGGACAAGCATGCCGAGGCCGAGGCGGCTTTCACCGATCTTGCCGCCAAGGCTCCCTGGGGCTACCGCACGCTGGCGCGCTTGCGCGCTGCGGCCGAGGCGTCAGCCCGCGATCCCAAGGCGGCCGCGAAACTGTACGATGATATTTCCGCCGACCGCGGTGTCGGCGCCGAGTGGCAAGATCTGGCCAAGGTCCGCGCGGCGGGCTTGCTGCTCGACAGCGCGAGCTATGCCGACATGCAGCAGCGGCTGGAGGCCTCCGCCGCGCCCAAGTCGACCTTCCGCCACAGCGCCCGCGAGATGCTGGCGCTATCGGCCTGGCGCAACAACGACATGACCGCGGCCCGTAAATGGCTCGACGCGATCGCCGAGGATGGCGAGACGCCGCCAGGCCTGCGCTCGCGCGCCGAGGCGCTCCAGGCCCTGCTGCCGCCCGTCGCCAAAAGCTGACGGCCCCGAGAGCCGAGACGAGACACCGATATGCGCCGCACACCACGCTTGATCGCAACCGCCGTCCTGATCGCCTTCACGGGCGTCCTGGGCGGCTGCTCCAGCTTCGATCCAAGCGACATGCTCGACTTCCTCGACACCAAGAAGAAGCTGCCGGGCGACCGCAAGCCGGTGTTCCCCGAGGGGGTGCCGGGCCTCGAGCAGGGCGTGCCGCGAGAGATGTACAAGGGCGCGCAGCAACAGCCGGATCCGAACGCCGCCGTTGCGGCTGCGCCCGTGGCGCCGCCCGAGCCGGCCCCATCGTCCAAAGCCACCAAGGGGAAGAAGTCGAAGCAGTCGGCCACCGCCGCGCCCGCTGAGGCGCCGGCCGGCGAAGTCGACGGCGAGGCCCAGCCCGAGGCAGCGCCGCCCACGGCCGCTCCCCAGCCCAGGCAGAAGATCGTTCGCAAGCGCACCACCGCGCCGCCACCGGATCAACCCGTCCAGCAGGCGCAACCAACCCAGACCACACAGCAGCAATCGCAAGGCGGCTTCCCGGCGCCGCTGCCGAGCGGCAGTTTCTCGCGCTGATATTTTTTCACTGCATTGACAGACGCGGCTCCGGCAGCGCACGAATGACCGATGCCCTTCACAATTGCCATCATCGGCCGGCCCAATGTCGGCAAGTCGACGCTGTTCAACCGCCTGGTCGGACAGAAGCTCGCGCTCGTCGATGATTTGCCGGGCGTCACCCGCGATCGCCGCGAAGGCGGGGCCAGGCTCGGCGACCTCGAATTCACCATCATAGACACCGCCGGCCTCGACGAGGGCGCCAAGGGTTCGCTGACTGCGCGCATGCAGGAGCAGACCGAGACCGCGGTCGCGCAGGCCGACGCCCTGTTCTTCGTGGTCGACGCGCGCGCCGGCCTGACGCCGAACGACCGCGCCTTTGCCGATTTCGCCCGCCGTGCCAACAAGCCGGTGCTACTGGTCGCCAACAAGAGCGAGGGCAAGCATGGCGATGCCGGCGCGATGGAGGCCTTTGCGCTCGGCCTCGGCGATCCCATCCAGATCTCGGCCGAGCACGGCGAGGGCATGGGCGAGCTCTACGACGCCCTGGCCCGGCTAATGCCGGAGCCCGTCGACGAGGATGAGGCCGAGGACGACGAGCCGCTGACGGAGGAAGAGGCCGCGACGCGCCCGATCCGGGTTGCCATCGTCGGCCGGCCCAATGCCGGCAAGTCGACGCTGATCAATCATCTGCTCGGCGAGGAGCGCCTGCTGACGAGCCCGGAAGCCGGCACCACGCGCGATTCCATCGCGGTCGAGATCTCCTGGAAGGGCCGTGAATTTCGCGTGTTCGATACCGCAGGTCTGCGCCGGCGCTCGCGCATCGAGGAGAAGCTGGAAAAGCTCTCGGTGGCCGATGCATTGCGCGCGGTGCGCTTTGCCGAAGTGGTCGTGATGACGATGGATGCGCAAAACCGCTTCGAGGAGCAGGATTTGCGCATCGCCGACCTGATCGAGCGCGAGGGTCGCGCGATCGTGCTCGCCGCCAACAAATGGGACCTGATGGAGAGCAAAGGTGGCGGCGCCATCTCCGGCTTGCGCCGAGATGCCGACCATTTGCTGCCGCAGGTCAAGGGCGTGCCGATCGTCGCCGTCTCGGGCCTGATGGGCGAGGGCATCGATCGCCTGATGCAGGCGATCCAGGACGCCTACGCGCTCTGGAACAGGCGCATCTCGACCGCGGCCTTGAACCGCTGGTTCGAGGAGGCGGTCCAGGCCAATCCGCCGCCCGCCGTATCCGGCCGACGGCTGAAGCTGAACTACATCACGCAGACCAAGGCGCGCCCGCCGAGCTTCGTGCTGTTTTGCTCCCGCGCAGATGCCGTACCGCAGTCGTATCTGCGCTACCTCACCAATTCGCTGCGTGAAGCCTTCGATCTGCCGGGCACGCCGGTGCGCATCACCTTGCGCGAGAAGGCCAATCCCTTCGCTCACAAGCGCAAGCGGCCGTCGTGAGCGAACGCGCTGGCGAGGCGATAGCGCCAGGCGCTGCGCCGATCCGGCACGGTGCGGCCGCCTTCATCTTCGTCACCATCCTGCTCGACATGCTCGCGCTCGGCGTGATCATGCCGATCCTGCCGAAGCTGATCGAGAGCTTTGTCGACAACGACACCGCGCATGCGGCCCGGATTTTTGGGCTGTTCGGCACCGCCTGGGCGTTGATGCAGTTCGTGTTCTCGCCGCTCTTGGGTGCGCTGTCGGATCGCTTCGGACGGCGTCCGGTGGTGCTGCTGTCGAACTTCGGGCTCGCCGCAGATTACGTGCTGATGGCGCTCGCGCCGTCGCTGGTCTGGCTGTTCGTCGGCCGTGTCATCTCCGGCATCACCTCGGCCAGCATCTCGACCGCGTTTGCCTATATCGCCGACATCACGCCGCCGGAGCGGCGTGCGGCGGTGTTCGGCAGGATCGGGGCTGCCTTCGGTGCCGGCTTTATCTTGGGCCCCGCGCTGGGCGGCTTGCTCGGCGACATCGATCCGCGGCTGCCGTTCTGGGCGTCTGCGGCCTTAAGCTTCGCCAATGCGCTCTACGGGCTGTTGATCCTGCCAGAATCGCTGACGCCGGAGAAGCGCGCGGCGTTCAGTTGGAGGACCGCGCATCCGATCGGGGCGTTGAACCTGCTGCGTTCCAACACCGTGCTGGCCGCGTTGTCGGTCGTCAATTTCATCGCCCAGGTCGCGCATGTGGTGCTGCCGTCGACCTTCGTGCTCTATGCCACTTATCGCTATGGTTGGGATTCCAAGACGGTGGGACTGACGCTGGCGATGGTCGGCATCTGCGCCATGGTGGTGCAGGGGCTTGCGATCGGCCCGATCGTGCGCGTGCTTGGTGAGCGGAATGCGCTGCTGCTCGGCCTGTGCTGTGGTGCGACCGGTTTCATGATCTTCGGCAGCGCGCCGACCGGACCGCTGTTCTGGCTGGGCATTCCCGTGATGTCGCTGTGGGGCATCTCCGGTGCCGCCACGCAATCGCTGATGACGCGGCTGGTTGCGCCCGACCAGCAGGGTCAGTTGCAGGGCGCGACCGCGAGCGTGCAGAGCGTGTCGCAACTCGTCGGCCCGTTTCTGTTCACGCTCACGTTCGCGTATTTCATCGGCAATGGCGCGCCGATGCAGCTGCCCGGCGCGCCGTTCCTGCTCGCGGGGGTGCTGATGGTTGCATGCGTGGTGATCGCGATGCGGACGCTGGCTGCGACAAGATCAGAACGGTAGGGTGGCCCGCGCTGCGCGAAGCGCAGTCGCTCGGCGTAACCCACCCTACGATATTCGCTTACTTCTTCACCAGCAGGCACTCGCTGTCCTTGAGCGGCTTGGCCGCGTCTTCCGGCGCGATCGTCGCGATCTGCTTGTAGTAATCCCACGGCCCCTTCGACTCTTCCGGCTTCTTCACCTCGAACAGATAGGCCGGGATGAGGCGGCGGCCGTCGGCGCGCAGCGGGCCCTTGCCGAACAGCGGGTCATCGGTCGGCAGTTCCTTCATCTTGGCGACGACCTTGGCGCCGTCATGCGGATTGCCGCCGAGCGCGTCCATCGCCTTGAGATAGTGCAGCACCATCGCGTAGTTGCCGGCCTGGGTCATCGACGGCATTGCGTTCTTGCTAGCCAGTGCCGCGAAGCGCTTCGACCAGGCGCGGGTCTGGTCGTTCATGTCCCAGTAGAAGGACTCGGTGAAGGTCAGCCCCTGCGCGGTCTTTAGCCCCAGCGAATGCACGTCGTTGATGAACAGCAGCAATGCCGCCAGCTTCTGGCCGCCAGCGACGATGCCGAATTCGGCCGCCTGCTTGATCGCGTTCGTGGTGTCGCCGCCGGCATTGGCGAGGCCGACCACCTTGGCCTTGGACGATTGCGCCTGCAGCAGGAACGAAGAAAAGTCCGAGCTGTTGATCGGATGCTTGACGCCGCCAAGCACCTTGCCGCCATTCGCCGTCACGACGGCCGCAGTGTCGCGCTCCAGCGCGTGGCCGAAGGCGTAGTCGGAGGTCAGGAAGAACCAGGTGTCGCCGCCGGCCTTGGTCAGCGCCTTGCCGGTGCCGTTGGCCAGCATGTAGGTATCATAGGTGTAGGAGATCGTGTTCGGCGTGCAGGCCTTGCCGGTCAGGTCGGCGGACGCGGCGCCGGAGTTCAGCAGCACCGCATTCTTTTCCTTGACGAGGTTGCTGATCGCGAGCGCCACGCCGGAATTCGGCGTATCCGCGATCGCATCGACCTTCTCGTTGTCGATCCACTGCCGAGAGATATTGACGCCGACGTCGGGCTTGTTCTGGTGGTCGCCGCTCAACACGTCGATCTTCCAGCCCTTCTTGAGCAGGCCGGAATCCTCGACCGCCATCTTGATCGCGACCACGGAGTTCGGGCCGCCGATGTCGGCATAGAGGCTCGACATGTCGTTGAGCACGCCGATCTTGACGGTCTTGTCCTGGGCGTAGGCGGATGTTGCAAAAGCGAAGGCGGCGCAGGCCAGAAGGGCCGCAGAGCGGCGCGCGAACGTGATCGTCATAAAAGGTTTCCTCCATTGTCAAACATGCGGACGGCTCTCTTGAAAGGGGCCTTGTTCCAGCTGAAGGCTCTAGCGTGTCCCGCGCTCCGCGGCAATGCGCCTAAAGCCGGATGATGCTGCGCCGAAGCGTCATCCAGCCATTAACTATTGGGCAGGACCGGCCGTCATCTATTTGAGCGCGTCCGACGTCAGCTTGAATTTCTGGATGCGCTTCCCGGTGTCGACCTGTGCGGTCGCAGATGTCGAGCGCACGCGGAACGCCAGCGCGGCATGCGATGGCGATCTCCCTTTTTGGCTTGCGGCTGCTGCCGCTTGAGCGTGGGGAGGCCCTCAGTCGATCAGGCCGGCGAGCGGAAGCTCATCAGTTTGCGGGTCTTGTAGTCGTAGAGCTTGCCGGTCTCGGTCCAGTCGGGCGCGCACATCGGCACGATGAATTCGGCGACCTGCTCGGGCGTGTCGAGCGTCGCCGGATCCTCGCCCGGCATCAAGGTTGCTCGCATGCGGGTGCGGGTCGGGCCGGGATTGAACAGGTTGACGCGCAGCTTTGTGTTCGCGGTCTCCTGCGCCCATGCGCGCGCCAGCGTTTCCAGCGCGGCCTTGGAAGCGGCGTAGGGGCTGACATAGGCCGTCGCCTTGTTGGCGGCGCCCGAGGTGATGAACACGGCGCGGCCGGCGTCGGACTGCTTGAGCAGCGGCTCCATGCAGCGCATGAGCTGGAAGTTGGCGGAGACGTTCACGGCTATCACGTCGTTGAAGGTCTTCAGCTCGATATGGCCGACCGGCGAGGAGGGGCCGAGCACGCCGGCATTGCCCACGAGGATATCGAGCTTGCCGTAGCGTTCGTGCAGTCCTGCGCCGAGCCGCGCGATGCCGTCGGAATCGGTGAGATTGAGTGGCACCAGCGTGGCGCTGCCGCCGTCTTTGCGGATCTCGTCATCGAGCTCCTCGAGCGCGCCCTGCGTGCGCGCGACCGCCACGATATGCGCGCCCGCCTTGGCCAGCGCCTTGGCAGTGGCAAAACCGATACCGCGCGAGGCGCCAGTAACGAGGGCGATGCGATTGGCGAGGGAGTTTGTCATCGAGAGCTTCTATCCAGCGTCGTCCTGGCGAGCCAGGATCCATACGCCGTGACGTTATGGCTTGGGAAGATGGTTGTCACACCTTCTTCGAACCATTGAGGCTTGTGGTGATCGGTCCCGGCTCCCGTGCGCAATTGCGCACCAGGCCGGGACGACAGCTCAGCTCGCCTCCGCCAGCAGCGACAATTGCCGCGGCTGCGGCTCGGTCTGGGTCTGGTCGGTGAGGTGGGTCGGATAGGCGCCGGTAAAGCAGTGATCCGAGAATTTCGGATTGGCCGGGTCGCGGCCTGGCTCGCCCATGGCGCGGTACATGCCGTCGATCGACAGGAAGGCGAGCGAGTCGGCGCCGATGATCTCGCGCATCTCGTCGAGAGAATGCGTCGCGGCCAGGAGGCCGCCGCGATCGGGCAGGTCGATGCCGTAATAGTCGGGATAGAGGATCGGCGGCGAGGCGAGACGGAAATGCACTTCCTTGGCGCCGGCATCGCGCATCATGCGCACGATCTTCCTCGAAGTGGTGCCGCGCACCAGCGAGTCGTCGATCAGGATGATGCGCTTGCCTTCGATCGCGGCGCGGTTGGCCGAATGCTTCATGCGCACGCCGGATTCGCGGATCGCCTGCGTCGGCTGGATGAAGGTGCGGCCGACATAGTGGTTGCGGATGATGCCGAGCTCGAACGGCACGCCGGAATGCTGGCTGTAGCCGACCGCGGCGGGCACGCCGGAATCCGGCACCGGCACGACGACGTCGACCGGCACATGGCTCTCGCGCGCGAGCTGCGCGCCAAAGGCCTTGCGCACCTCGTAGACCGAGCGGCCGTGCACGATGGAATCCGGACGGGAGAAGTAGATATATTCGAAGATGCAGGGGCGCGGCGCCATTGGCGGGAACGGCTTGTGGATGTCCATGCCGTTCTCGTCGAACACGATGACTTCGCCAGGCTCGATGTCGCGGACGAAGCGCGCACCGATGATGTCGAGCGCGCAGGTCTCCGACGTCAGGATCGGGTAGCCGTCGAGATCGCCGAGCACCAAGGGGCGGATGCCGCGCGGATCACGCGCGCCGATCAGCTTTTTGTTGGTTAGCGACACCAGCGCATAGGCGCCTTCGATCTCGCGCAGCGCGTCGACATAGCGCTCGATGAAGCGGCTGCGCCTGGAGCGTGCGACCAGGTGCAGGATCACCTCGGTGTCGGTGGTCGACTGCATCATCGCGCCGTTCCTGACGAGCTCGCGGCGCAGCGTCAGGCCGTTGGTGAGATTGCCGTTATGGGCCACCGCGAGGCCGCCGGCATTGAGCTCGGCGAACAGCGGCTGCACGTTGCGCAGGATGGTGGCGCCGGTGGTGGAATAGCGGACATGGCCGACGGCGACAGTGCCGGGCAGGCGGTCGATCACCTCGCGGCGGGAGAAGGTGTCGCCGACGAGGCCGAGGCGGCGTTCGGAATGAAACCGGCTGCCGTCGTAGGAGACGATGCCGGCGGCTTCCTGGCCGCGGTGCTGAAGGGCGTGGAGGCCGAGTGCGGTGATGGCGGCGGCGTCGGGGTGTCCATAGATGCCGAATACGCCGCATTCCTCGCGCAGCGTATCCCCCTCCAGATCGTCCTGAAGCTCCAGCGCGGCTGGACTCAAACCGGCCTTTGGATCGAGATCACGCTGGGCGTCCTGGTCAGGGTTTCGCATCTCGTCCGCGCCTCTCTGTTGGGGCTAAATCAACGCGCCGCAGGTTTCTCGATCAGCTTTTTCAGGCTGTCACGAGCCGGTTTGCTGTATCCGTCGCCACTGCCCGAAGGCTGCTGCTCGGAATCAGTTTGCTCTTCATCTGGTTTGTTTTTCTTGAATCTCTTCAAGATGGTGTTCTCGGGGTCATCCGGCAAGAGGGCCATCAGCCAATCCCCGGTTCCCTGGAGCACCACGCGGGATTTCGCCCCCGCGACCCAGTCCGGGCGCTGCTTGTCCGGCACCAGCCAGGTGAAGAACAGGAAGGCGACCACGACGATCAAGAGCCCGCGGGCCAGCCCGAACAGGAAGCCGAGGGTGCGGTCCAGCGCGCCGATCCGCGAGTCTAGGATCATGTCGGAGATCCGGACCGTGATCACGGACACCACGACCAGGGTACCGACGAACACACCGGCGACCACCACCACGCTCGCGACCGTGTCGTTGTTGAAGTAGGTTTTTGCGGTCGGCAGCAGCTTCGAGAATGAATACAGCGTCACGATCGCCGCCGCGCCCCAGGCCGCGATCGACAGGATTTCGCGCATAAAGCCCCGGACCATCGCGAGCAGGCCCGAGATCAGCATCACACCGAGCAGGATCAGGTCGAGGAGGGTAATCGGCATCGGCTGGTCTGGTCCGCTCGTACTCTCAAAGGTGCTCGGCGAATCGGTGTTTGGCCGCCGCCCTAACAGAAGGGCAGACGGCGCTCCCGGCAAGGCCGTAACCACGCAATCCCGTGCTGCTTTTGTGACGGCTGTATAGCGGTGGGGGCGGGGGACGTCACCTCCACCTAACCCTCTCCACGGCGGAATCTTGCCGGTGTGGCATTTTTCTCCGCGGGCACGCTCGATTCGCCCCGGCGAGAGCCACGGGCGGCTACTTCCGCCACCAGGGTCGTCAGGCTGTTGATGGCGTTGAGCGAGAGCCCGGCGTCGCCGCCGACTTCGCCGCGGGCCGATTCGGGCAGCACGGCGCGCTGGAAGCCGAGTTTGGCCGCTTCCTTCAGCCGGGCCGGGGTCTGCGCCACCGGGCGGACCACGCCGGAGAGCGATATCTCGCCGAAATAGACCGCATCGGTCGGTAACTGCGCATTAACCAGAGACGACACCAGCGCGGCCGCGGCGGCGAGATCGGCGGCGGGCTCGTGGATGCGCAGGCCACCTGCCACGTTCAGATAGACGTCGTGGCCGGACAGCTTGACCCCGCAATGGGCCTCCAGCACCGCGAGCACCATCGAGAGCCGGCTCGGGTCCCAGCCGACCACGGCCCGGCGCGGGGTACCGAGCGAGGTCGGCGCCACCAGCGCCTGCAATTCGACCAGGAGCGGCCTTGTGCCCTCGATCCCCGCGAACACCGCGGTACCCGGCGTGCCGAGGTCGCGCTCCGACAGGAATAGCTCCGACGGGTTGGTCACCTCGCGCAGGCCGAGGCCCGTCATCTCGAACACGCCGATTTCGTCGGTCGGTCCGAAACGGTTCTTCACGGCGCGCAGGATGCGGAATTGCTGCGAGCCTTCGCCCTCGAAAGACAGCACCGCATCGACCATGTGCTCGACCACACGGGGACCGGCGATCTGGCCGTCCTTGGTGACGTGGCCGACCAGGATGATGGCCGCGCCCGTCTTCTTGGCGAACCGGATCAGGGCCTGCGCCGAGGCGCGCACCTGCGTCACCGTGCCGGGGGCCGATTCCACCGTGTCGGTCCACATCGTCTGGATCGAATCGATCACGATGAGCCGGGGGACCGCACCTTCCGACAGCGTCGAGACGATGTCTTCCACCGACGTCTCGGCGGCGAGCTGCACCGGCGCATCCGATAGCCCGAGCCGCTCGGCGCGCAGGCGCACCTGAGCGATGGCTTCTTCGCCCGAGATGTAGACAATGCGATGTCCGGCGCGCGCCATCAGGCTCGTCGCCTGCGTCAGCAGCGTCGATTTGCCGATGCCGGGATCGCCGCCGACCAGCAACACCGAGCCGCGGACGAAACCGCCGCCGGTGACGCGGTCGAGCTCGGTCATGCCCGAGGACAGGCGAGGTGCATCCTGGGTCTTTCCCGACAGGCTCTCCAGCGCAAACGTCCGTCCCTTGCGCTTGGAGCGGATCGACACCGGCACGCTGCCGGTCGTGTCCTCCTCGGCAAGCGTATTCCACTCGCCACAGGACTCACACTTGCCCTGCCAGCGGTTATAGGCCGCGCCGCAGTTCTGGCAGACGAAGGAAAGCGTGTTCTTGGCCATGGGAAAGGGATTCGAGGAGCTTGGACTTGCTGATAGCACGGAATGGCGGGCCGAGCGCGAATTCGACCGCACTCAAATACCGCGGTTCAACACGCCTGATACACCCTTTGTTAGCTTTACGCCGCCGCTCCGCACCGGACTTTGCCAAATGTTAGCGGACGCGGGTCCAGTTTCGGAACCAATACGGGGTGACGAAAAGAATGACGGTAGTGTTGCGGATATTGCTCGCTGTGGGAATGGCCTGCGGCGTGCTCACGCCGGTCGGCGGAGCCGGCGCGGCCGATTCAAGACCCCTCAGCGTCGTCTTCGTGAATCCGGGCAAAACCGGCGAGGTCTATTGGGACATGGTCGCGCAGACCATGCAGGCCGCCGGCCGTAAGCTCGGCGTGCATGTCGAGGTGCTCACCAGCGAACGCAATTACCGCACCATGCGGGAGCTCGGGCTCGGCGTGGTCGCACGTAGCGACAAGCCCGACGTCCTCATCCTGTCGAACGAGGAATCGGCTGCCGTTCCGATCCTGGAGGCGGCCGACGCTGCCGGCGTCAAGACGCTGCTGCTGTCGAACACGCTGATCGGCGATGATGCGGCCCGCCTCGGACCGCCGCGTCAAACGCTAAGGACCTGGCTCGGCGATATCACGACCGATCTTCAAACCGCGGGTGCGCGGATGGCCAATGCGCTGATCGGCGCGGCGCGCTCCGAAAAATGGCAGAGCCCTGACGGCAAGATCCACATTCTCGGCATTGGCGGCGACGAGATCACGCCGGCCTCGATCGCCCGTAACGCCGGTCTTCAGCTCGCGGTGGCGGCGGCGCCTGACGTGGTGGTGGATCGGATGCTGTTTGCTAACTGGACGCAATCCGAAGCCGAGCAGGTGACGGCGAATTATCTGAGCTGGTCGTCGCGCAAGGGGATCCGGCCCGCCGGCATATGGGCCGGGAACGATCCGATGGCGCTGGGAGCGCTCAAGGCCATCGTGGCCGCAGGCCTCGCGCCGGGCCAGGACATTCAGGTCGTCGGCCTCAACTGGTCGGAAGACGCGCTGCGCGAGATCAGGGCAGGCCGTCTGCTATTGACCGACGGTGGGCACTTCCTGCTCGGCGGCTGGTCCATCGTGCTGTTGCGCGACTATGCCGATGGCTGCGATTTCGCAGCCAGTTCGTCTCACGTCGAGGTCAAGACGTCCGCAATCACGCGCAATAATCTCGTTTCGGTCGACGACCTCATCAAGACGCGTGCCTTCGACCGGATCGACTTCGCCCGTTTCAGGGCGAAGGCCGGAGCATGCGGCCGCTACGATTTCTCGGTGGATGCGCTCGTCTCATCGCTGTCGGTCCCGGATGGCGCCGGTGATTGATGTGGATGGTGACGGGATGACCGATCCGGATAGCAGGGGGCAGGCGGCGCCTTCGCGCTCGCGCCCGGTCGTCCGCGCGATGATCTGGGCAACCGTGCCGGTATTGCTGCTGGTGCAGTTGCTGGCTTCGGCCGGTGTCGAGGTCTCGAGCTTCTGGTCACAGATCAGGCAGCTCGACGCCCGCATTGTCCGCATCGCCGACAGCCGCGCCGAACTGATTGCCGAGCCGCTCTGGAAGATGCGTTACGAGCAAGTCACCAGCGTGCTCAACGAGATCATGCATGACGAGACGATCGCCGCGGCGACCGTCTATGACGACACCGGCGTTGCGATTGCCCGCGTGGCGGCACGGCCGGCGGGGCAGGCCGTCACGGAGGTCTCGCGTCCGATCAATTACAGCAACGGCAATATGGCGGTTCAAGCCGGCCGCATCGCGATCGCCTACTCCCATGCGACGTTGTACGCGGGCACGGGCAGCCGGCTGGTGCTGCTCCTCGTCGTCGGCCTGCTCGGAACGTTTGCGACCGTGGTTGCGATGCGGATCTCGGCCAACATCTTCATCGGCAGGCCGCTGGCCGTCATGATGTCGGCGATCCAGCGCAGCAAGCAGGACAGCCGCGCCTATCCGGCGGACATCAGATCGTCGAACGAGTTTGGCCAGCTCGCGCGCGCCTTCAACGCCATGCAGCACACGACTTCAGGCTCGCTCGACCGGCTCGAGCACATGGCCTCGCATGATCCGCTCACGGGGCTGCCCAATCGCCGGTCCCTGACTGAGCGGCTGGCCGTCGAGCGGCGGGATACGGGTTCATCCGACGCCCTGGTCGCGTTCTGCTTCATCGATCTCGACGACTTCAAGGGCATCAACGACACTTTCGGTCATGATGCCGGCGACAAGTTCCTGGTTTGCATTTCCGAACGGCTTCGCGGCGCAGTCGAAGCAGGAGATTGGGTCGCAAGGCTCGGCGGCGACGAATTCGTGGTTATTCGGCCCGAGGTCAGCGACGAGGATGCCGCGCAGGCCTTTGCAAAGCGATTATCGGATGCCATCTCCGAGCCGATCCGGCTGCACGACAAGCAGGTCGCCCCACGCGCCAGCATCGGCGTTGCCGTGCGCCGCGCCGACGATCCCGAGCTTTCGCATTTGCCGGCGCTCGCCGACATCGCGCTCTACCATGTCAAGAGCAGGGCGCCCGGCACCGTCGCCGTGCTCGACGAAGTGCTCCAGCGCGACTACCGCCGTCGCAGGGATCTCGAGCTTGCCATTCCCACCGGCTTTTCAGGGCGGCAGTTCGAGGTCTGGTATCAGAGCCAGGTCGATCTCGACACCCAGGACGTCGTCGGCCTGGAGGCGCTGATCCGCTGGCGCCATCCCGAGCATGGTGTGATCGGTCCCGGCGAATTCCTGCCCCTGATCGAGCGCAGCGGCCACAACGCGCGGCTGACGCGCTACGTGCTGACCGACGCCTGCAGCGCGCTGCAACGGTTGGCCGCCGCGGGCAAGGCGGACATCCGGATCGCGATCAATCTGCCGCCGTCCGAGCTTGCGGACCATTCGCTCGCCGCCGAGCTGCGCGAGACCTGCGCGCGTTTCGGCGTCCCGGCCTCGTCGCTCGAACTCGAGATCACCGAGGGTTCGCTGATCAACAATATCGCCAGTGCGTCCGAGACGCTGCAACGCCTGCGGCGCCTCGGCGCCACGATCGCGCTCGACGATTTCGGCACCGGCTACAGCTCGCTCGCCCATCTTCGCCGCTTTCCGCTCGACAAGGTCAAGATCGACAAGGCCTTCATTCGCGAGATCCCGCAAAGCGCCGAGGACAAGGCGATCGTTGGCGTGATCGCATCGCTCGCGGACACGCTCGGGCTCACGCTGGTCGCCGAAGGTATCGAACAGGCTGAGCAGGCGCAGGCCATGCGCGAGATGGGCGTCAGGTTCGGGCAGGGCTTTCTCTATCATAGGCCGCAGCCGCTCGAGGCCGTGCTGCAATGGCTTGCGGGGCAGGCGGTGTCCGGGAAGACTGAGACGATCACCGAAACGACCCGCCTCATCGATAGTCCGTCGATCTCGCCCGAATTCACCGCCTGAGTGCGGCTATGGCTGTGTCGCGTTCCAGAGCATCGAGAGTCCGGCCGCGATCATGATGGCGTCCATCACCAGGCGGAACATCTCCGGCTTCAGGTGCAGCACGAAGCGCTTTGCGATGAAAGCGCCCGCCATCAGCGAGGAGCCAGCGATCAGGCCCTTGATGAAGACATCCTGCGTCAGCGCGCCGAAACGTTCGAAGGTCACGGACTTTGCGAAATAGAGGCCGAGCGAGGCGGCAGCCTCGGTTGCGAGGAATGCGCCCTTGCTCAGGCCATAGAAAAGGAACAGCGGAACGCTGAGCGGGCCGGTCGAAACGACGATGCCGGTGAGATAGCCGATGATCGCGCCGCCGATTGCGAGATGCCAAAGATTGGCCTTGAGGTCGTGGCGCGCCAGCCAGTGCCGCACCGGCACCATCGCGATCAGGAAGATGCCGATGGCGAGATCGACCGCGTGGGAAGGCAACGCCAGCAGCGTGCGCGCGCCGAGCACGGCGGCCGGAATCCCCGTCACCGAATAGGCCGCGCAGGCCCGCCAATCGACCTCGCGCCACCAGGCAAGAATGCGCGAGAAATTCGCCATGACGGAGGCCACGGCCATGATCGGCACGGCTTCCTTCGGCCCATAGGCATAGACCAGCACCGGCATCAGCATGATCGACGATCCGGTGCCGACAATGCCTGAGATGGTGCCGGCGACGAGGCCGACGGTGAGAACGAACAGGAAGGCCAAGGGAGTAGGGGGCAAGTCTTCGATGATAGGATCGTGCCGGTGTTTTGCCCGACAAGTCAAACCGCACTCGCGGACATGCGTAAGGCATTGATTCGACTACGGTCGTCTACTGTGCATGGGGTTGTTTTTCATATTTTGGATGGTCGGCTGGCCGGAGGCCGCAGCGCATTTGAACGCGCAGGGCGGCGGCGCGCGCTGCTGACAGCATGTTGGCAGCAGCCACCGGCTACGACCACCTCCTGACAAAAGTGGAGGGCGCAGGTGATGCCGATTGAGGCAAGCTGTCATTGCGGTGAGACGGTGTTCGAGGTGACGGAGGCGCCGGCGAGCGTGACGCGCTGCACCTGTTCGCTCTGCGCCAAGCGGGGCGCGCTGTGGGCCTATTACAAGCCGGCGCAGTTCCGCCTGCTGTCGCCGCCAGAGAACGTTGCGACCTATCTCTGGGGCAGCCGCACCGTCAAACATCATTTCTGTGCAAGCTGCGGCTGCGGCACCTATTCGGAATCGCCGGACTGGTCGACCGGCAAGCCCGATTTCGACAATCCGAAAATCGGCGTCAACGCGCGCTTGTTCGACGATTTCGATCTGGACGCGGTACCAGTGAATGTGATCGACGGCAAGAATTTGTGGTGAGCGCCGTCACCGCAGCACCACCCACGCCGGCGCGTGATCGCTGGCGCCGTCCTCGCCGCGGACCGTCTTGTCGACGCCGGCTTTGGCCAGGCGCGAGACGAGGGCAGGGCTGAGCAGGAGATGATCGAGCCGCAGGCCCGCATCGCGCGGCCAACGGTTTCGCTTGTAGTCCCAGAAGGTGTAGATTCGCTTGTCCGGATTGAGGTCACGGATCGCGTCGCACCAGCCTTGCGCGACGAGCAAGGCATAGGCCGCGCGGCTCTTTGGCTGGATCAGGGCATCCTTGTCCCACGACCGCGTCGGATAGATATCGATCGCAGTCGGCGCGACGTTGTAGTCGCCGGCGAGCACCACGGGCAGATCCTGCTCGATGAAAGTCTTTGCGTGGCGCTTGAGACGCGCGAACCAGTCGAGCTTATCGTCGAATTTCGGCCCCGGCTGCGGGTTGCCGTTGGGCAGATAGATACTGGTGACGATGATGCCGCGCACGGCGGCCTCGATGTAGCGCGCTTCGTGATCGCCAGGTTTTCCCGGCAACCGATCGCGCGTCAGCACGGGCTCGGCATTACGGGCGAGGATGGCGACGCCGTTCCATGTCTTTTGTCCACGCCACACTGCGCCATAGCCGGCTTTCTCGAGCGCCGCCGCCGGAAATTCGCCATCACTTGCCTTCAACTCTTGAAGCGCGACGACATCGGGCTTTGCTGCGCGCATCCATGCCAGCAGATTGGGCAGGCGGCGGTTGATGTTGTTGATGTTGAATGTCGCAATCTTCATGTAGAGCTGATCGCCTCGCACGTTCCGACACCGGAGAGACAATGTCCAAGTTGAACTTCGCCGCTATCGCATTTGCCGTCGCAGTCTCCGCGGCTGCTTCAGCACAATCGGCCGATCCGCGCGGCGCGTGCAAGGCGGACTACGACAAATTCTGCGCCGGCCTCGCACCGGGCGGCGGCATCCTCGCCTGCCTCAACGGCAAGCGCGATCAGCTCAGCGCGACCTGCAAGGCGGCACTGGACAGCAGGAAAAAGAAGTAAGCGGCGAGCTCCTAGCTCGGCAGCGGCGGCGGGCTTGCCGGCTGCTCGACCGGCGGGGAAGATGGCTGTTCGGCGGCCTGCGCGGCAACCGGCCGCTCCAACGGCTCCACCACATTGCCACCCTTGTAGATGCGGGCGTAGCGGCGGCCGAGGCTGGTCAGCACCTCGTAGCCGATCGTGCCGAAGTGATGCGCGAGCTCGTCGACGGTGATGCCGTCGCCGAGCAGCGTCACCAAATGGCCGCGCCGTGCCGCGTTCGGCGGCAGATCGGTGATGTCGATCGCGATCAGGTCCATGGAAACGCGGCCCGCAACGGGGCAGCGCTTGCCCGCGACGATCACCTCGGCGCCGCGCGTGCCGTCATTGGAGCTGGCGGCGCGGAAATAGCCGTCGGCATAACCGACCGCGATGATCGCGAGCTTGGTCGGCCGCCGCGCCGTCCAGGTGCCGCCATAGCCGACGCCCTCGCCACGCTCGACATTGCGGACCTGCACGATCCGCGCCTTCAGGTCCACGACCGGCTGCATCGGATTGTCGGCCTCCGGCGTCGGGTTGACGCCGTAGAGCGCGGCGCCGGGCCGTACCAGATCGAACTGAAACGGCGCACCGAGGAAGATGCCGGAGGAATTGGCGAGGGCCGCCGGTACGCCGGAGAATTCGCTGGCGATGCCGCGGAAAGCCGCAAGCTGCTTGGCGTTGACGGGGCTGTTGAGCTGCTCGGCCGAGACCAGATGGCTCATCACCAGCGTGATGCCATGATCGCCGGCATTGATGCGGGGGATGATCGCCTGCGCTTCCGCAAGCGTCAGCCCGAGCCGGTTCATGCCGGTGTCGATGTGGATCGCAGCGCCCCCGGACCATCCGGTGCGGCGGCAGAACACGTCCCACTCGGCGAGCTCGTTGAGATCGCCGATCACCGGGCGGCAGTTGATTTTTGCGTAGTGCTCGCCGGTGTTCTGAAAATAGCCGCCGAGCACATAGATCGCGGCCTCCGGCGCTGCTGCGCGTGCCGTGCGGGCCTCCTCGATGGTGGCGACAAAGAAGGTCTTGCAGCCGGCCTTGCTCAGCGCGCGGGCGACCTGCTCGGTGCCGCAACCATAGGCGTTGGCCTTGATCACCGCCGCGCATTCGGCAGGCACTGCCGTCTTCTCAAGCTTGCGCCAGTTGGCGATGATGGCGTCAAGATCGACGGTGAGCACGCCGCCGAAGGCAGCGAGCGCGGCAGCCTGATTGGCCTCCGCAGAGAGAAGGCCGGTTTGCAGGGTCATTTTCGGTTCGGACGCCATTGTCATGACGCCGTTTTACGCAAGAGGCAGGCGCTGTACAACCCAAGGAACTTAGTAGTCGCTGCGATCAGGCACCTGGCTCCCCTCGGCGAGATCGCCGAAACGGGTGACCATAGAATCGAATTGTAATGGAACAGTGCCGGTCGGACCGTGACGCTGTTTGCCGATGATGACTTCGGCCTTACCTAGCGCACGATCCATCTCCATCTGCCACTTGTGATGCTCTTCGGTGCCAAGGTTCGGCTGCTTCATGGCCAGGTAGTACTCTTCGCGGTACACGAACAGCACGACGTCGGCGTCCTGCTCGATGGAGCCGGATTCACGCAGGTCCGAGAGCTGTGGCCGCTTGTCTTCGCGGGATTCGACCTGACGCGAGAGCTGCGACAGCGCGATGATGGGGACGCTGAGCTCCTTGGCCAGCGCTTTCAGGCTGGTCGTGATCTCCGTGATTTCCTGCACGCGATTTTCGCTCCGCTTGCCCGAGCCGGACAGCAGCTGGATGTAGTCGATCACGATGAGGTCAAGACCCTTTTGCCGCTTCAGCCGGCGCGCCCGCGCCATGAGCTGCGCGATCGACAGGCCGCCGGTCTCGTCGACATAGAAGGGCAGCGACTGCAGCTCGACCGAAACTTCGCGGATTTTCTCGAATTCGACATCCGAAATGCCGCCCCGGCGGATGTGGGAGGACGGGATGCCGCTCCTTTCGGCCAAAATACGGGTGGCAAGCTGATCAGCCGACATTTCGCAGGAGAAGAAACCGACGACGCCGCCATTGGCGGCCTTCATGGTGCCGTCCGCCTGGAGTTCCGGGACATAGGCCTGAGCGACATTGTAGGCGATATTGGTCGCAAGCGAGGTCTTGCCCATGCCGGGACGGCCCGCCACGATGATGAGGTCGGAGTGCTGCAAGCCGCCCATCTTGGTGTCGAGGTCGCGCAACCCCGTCGAAATGCCGGACAGCTTGCCGTCGCGCTGGAATGCTTTCGCCGCAAGATCGACCGCGACCGTCAGGGCCTGCGAGAACTTCTGGAAGCCGCCGTCATAGCGGCCGGACTCGGCAAGCTCGTAGAGGCGGCGCTCGGCGTCCTCGATCTGCGCCCGCGGCGCGAAGTCGACGGGGGCGTCATAGGCGACATTGACCATGTCCTCGCCGATGCCGATCAGGTCGCGCCGTAGCGCCAGGTCGTAGATGGTGCGGCCGTAGTCCTGGGCGTTGATGATCGTGGTCGCTTCGGCGGCCAGCCGCGCCAGATACTGCCCGATGGTCATGCCGCCGACGTCGGTATCGGCAGGCAGGAAGGTCTTCAGCGTGACGGGTGTCGCAATCTTGCCCATCCGGATCAGGCTGCTGGCGGTCTCGAAGATCGTCTGGTGCAGCGGCTCGAAATAGTGTTTCGGCTCCAGGAAGTCGGAGACGCGGTAGAAGGCGTCGTTGTTGACCAGGATCGCGCCCAAGAGGCTCTGTTCCGCCTCGATATTATGCGGCGCGCTCCGGTAGGCCGGAGTTCCGGCATCGGGCGCGAGTTTGAGGACGTTCGAATCAGTCAGGGCCATGGTCAGACGTGCTTAACAATTTTTTGGGCGGATGCGGGGCGGCGATAAAGCGCCGACCGCGGCGGAAGCGGAAGCGAAAGCTCACCGCTATCAACCGCTCAGTTAAAATGGTGGATGACTAGTGGTCGCAGCATGCGCGGCGCTTGACGGATTTTCGTGGAATTCGCCGGGGCTGCACTGGCCGCCGCGCCGCCACGGAAAAATCCGGATCAAGTGAACCTTACGTGTCGGCGCGTCGACCTACCAGAAGCGCGCGCAACTCGGGCGCGCGGGTGGTTTGCGGCTCGGGTTCAGACCAGCAGGAGATAGACCAGCGCAATCAGAGCCGCGCCGACGCCTGTGGCGATCAGCGCGTAATCGGTGCGGAGGCCGTCCTGCACGTCGAATGAGGTTTGGGTCTCTTTGCTCATGGCGTCAGTCTAAGCCAGGGCCGACCAGACTTATGTGAAACAGATCACATCTCTCCGGATTCTTTCGGGGTTTGCGACCGGAACGGCCAGGCGGGCAGAGGGTTGTTCCCGGACACCCGCCGTCAGGCGAGACGAGGTAAGGCGATGCGGCCAGAACGGCAGCGCCAGATTTGGCGTAGCGAGGCGGGCAGCCGGCGTTGGCTGTCGGGGCTGATCGCCGCCATGGAGCAGGCCGCGCGGCCCGAAATCCGGCGCGAGCCCGTCGGAACCGAAACCCTCGCGCAGCTGCAGGCGCATCTGGCCGTCCCCGCCGCCTCCAAGCTTTTTCCGGTCTCGCGCCTGCGTCATTAGGACCTGTAGGATCTATTCACCCGCCAGTTTCAGTCTGGGCTTGGCGTCGCCCTCAATGGCGCGCAGCCGGGTTTCTTCACGCTCAATGTAGCCGCGCGTCATCGGGACCACGCCCTGGCGCCTGGCGAGCTGGATCTGGAAGTTCATCATGCCCTGCTTGCGAAACGTCATCTCGCTGGCCGCAAGGTAGAACTCCCACATCAGCGCGAAACGCTCGTCGTAGAGCTGCACAGCCTCCTCGCGCCGCGCCATGAACCGATCCCGCCAGGCCTTCAGCGTCTCGGCATAATGCAGTCGCAGGATCTCGATGTCGCAGATCAGCAGCCCCGCACGCTCGATCGCCGGGAGCACCTCCGACAGCGCGGGGATGTAGCCGCCAGGGAAGATGTATTTTGCGATCCAGGGATTGGTCGAATCCGGCCCCTGTGAGCGGCCGATCGAGTGCAGCAGCATGACGCCGTCCTCGGCCAGGAGTTCGGCGCAGCGCTTGAAGAAGGCGTCGTAGAAGCTGGCGCCGACATGTTCGAACATCCCGACCGAGACGATGCGGTCGAACCGTCCGTCGACGTCGCGATAATCCTGGAGCAGGAATTTGGCCGATCCGGCCAGCCCCTTTTCGGCGGCTCGCGCATTGGCGACCTGCAGCTGCTCGGTCGACAGCGTGACGCCAGTGACGTCGCCGCCCGTAATCTCGGCGAGATAGAGGCCGAGGCCGCCCCAGCCCGAGCCGATATCGAGCACACGGTGGCCGGGTCTTACGAGGAGCTTTGCGGCGATGTGGCGCTTCTTGGCGAGTTGTGCGTCGTCAAGCGAGGTCACCGGCGTCTCGAAATAGGCGCAGCTATATTGCTTGTCGGCGTCGAGGAAGAGCGAATAGAGCCGGCCGTCGAGGTCGTAGTGGTGCGCAACATTTCTGCGGGAGCGCGAGCGCGGATTGAATTGCTTCAGGTGCCGCGTCAGATAGCGAAGGTGCCACCAGGGCTTTGCCCACTGCGGCAATAGGTCGGGTTGATCGAGCAGGATTGCGAGGGCATCAGCTATGGTGCCGCGCTCGACGACGAACTCGCCGTCCATGTAGGCTTCGCCAAGCCCAAGTTCGGGATTGACGAGGATCTTGCGTTGCGCATCCGCAGTGGCGAAGCGGACTTCCACCGGCTCTCCGGAACCGTCGCCGATGGTGAACTTCCAACCGCTCGCGCAGGTCACCGTCATCGATCCGCGGCGGATGAATTGAGACAGGCATTTAAGCAACAAACGGTCCATGGACTCCTTCCTCTCGAGCGAACCCGAAAGATGCGACTGATCCGGCCTTCAGATCTGACGCCAAGGCGCCCGGTCGGTTCCTATGCGTTTGCATCTAAATCTACGCACTGTGCGTTTTCCCGCCACTGCGTTGTGTTCAAAGCCGATATTCGAAAATGGGTAATCACATGCTTGCGCGATGAGCCTGCTTCCATTCGCGGCTCAATCCGCTAAAAGGTGACCCGCCGCACCCGATGCCGGCTGCACCCCTCGGATTTCATGGAGATAATGGGAATGTCGAGCCGAGCGCTCAGCCTCGCAACGGTATTGCTTCTGATTGGCTTCGGCGCGGCCGATGCCGTTCTTGCGCAGGCGACGAACCTCGAGGCCGGCAAGGCTCCATCCCAGCTTTTCGCGCAGACCTGCAATGCTTGCCACAAGAGCCCCAGGGGGCTGTTGAAGACGGTAGCGCCGGGTTCGCTGCCCGGTTTCCTGCGTCAGCACTACACGACCAGCTCCGACATGGCCGGAGTGCTCGCCTCCTACCTCGTCTCCAACGGCGCCACCGACACGCGTTACCAGGCCAAGGACGGCAAGGACAAAAAGGACGCCGCCAAGGAGAAGGAAGCTGCAACCAATCCGGCACAGTCTCCTGAACATCAGGGCCGTCGCTCGCGGTCCCAGGAGGCCGCCAAGCCGGAGGGCGAGGGTGCAGCTCTGGCGCCCGAAGGTCGCCAGAAGCGCGTGGCGCGGCCGAGCGAGGAGGGCGCAAAGGATGGCGCCAAGCCAGAAGGCCAGGCCACCAACGAACAATCGCCAGAAGGCCGCAAGGCCAAACGGCTGAGCAAGCGCAGCAAGCCGGAGACCGAAGAAGCGCCGAAGACGGGTACCGCTACAGCTGCGCCGTCGGGCGACAAAAATGTTGAGCCCAAGCCTGAAACCGCGAAGGTCGATTCCGGCCATGACGAGTCCAAGCCGGACAGCGCCAAGGCGGCCGAGAAACCGGCCGAGGTGAAGCCGGAAAGCGCCAAGCTCGAACCGAGCGGCAGCGAGGCTCCAGCGCTGCGGCCGGACCCGGTTCCGGCCGTGACGCCGGCTCCGCCATCGGCTGCCGCGAAACAGGCCGAGCCGGCTGCGCCCAAACCCGCGGAGGCGGCCGCTTCCAAGCCAGCCGAGCCTGCCACCAGCAGCAGCGCTGAACCGGCGGCCGAGCCGCCGGAGCCGCCACCGCCTGCAACTGCTGCAGCCCCGGCGCCGGCTGAGTCCTCCGGCCCCCCGGTTCCCCCGATTTCGCGCTAGCAGATCTTCTGACCGGTTATGAGGTCGCATCGTGGCGGCCTCCGCATCGTCTTGACCGATAGTGGAGTGTTGCTCTAGAGTGGTGCTCTAGGAGATGCCGATGTCGGCTGACGTACGTGACGGACTATTGGCGGCAGGGCTTGCGGTGTTCGATCGCGTCGGCTTCGAAGGCGCGACGGTAGCGGCGATCCGCGCTCGGGCGCGCGCCTCCAACGGCAGCTTCTTTCATGCCTTCGGGTCGAAGAAGGAGCTGGCGGGCGCGTTGTTCCTGCAGGTGCTGCAGCACTATCATGCCGCGATGCTGGCTGCGCTCGATCCCACGCCCGATGCGGGGCAAGGGATCGATCGCCTGATCCGTGCCCATCTCGATTGGGTCGTCACCAGCCGGCGCGAGGCGCGCTATCTGTTCGAAATCGCGCGTAGCGAATGGAGCGAGGACGTCCGCGACGCCCAGCGCGCGCAGAATGCGCGCCTTGCCGAAGGCATCGAGCGTTGGCGTCGGCCGCTGGTCGAGCGCGGCGACCTGCTGCCCATGGCGCCGGTGATGTTTATCAGCCAACTCATAGGCCCGGCGCAGATCTTCTGCCGCGCGTTCCTCTCAGGACGCGATCGCGCCGATCCACGCAGCGAGGCCGACACGTTGATCGCTTGCGCCATCCGTGCGCTGCGGCCGCCCGAACGCATCAACAAATAGGGAGTTGCGTTATGAACAGCGAAGCCGACCCCGAATTCGCAGCCGTCGCCGAGCGCATCCACGCCAATGTCGGTCGGCAGGGTTTTATGAACCTGGTCGGTGCCGAGCTGTCCGAACTGTCGCGCGGTGCCTGCACGATTGCCGTGAAGCGCCGGCCGGAGCTGCTGCAGCAGCACGGTTTCTTCCATGGCGGCGTCACCGCGTTCCTGGTCGACAATGCCACGACGATCGCGGCGGCGACCTTGCGCGGCCAGCCGGCGCTAACGGCGGAGTACAAGCTGAACCTGTTGTCGCCGGCGGTCGGAGAAAAGCTGATCTGTCGGGCGAGGGTGATCAAGCCGGGCCGTCAGGTCTCGGTGGTCGCTGCCGACGTATTCGGCATCAGCGACGGCATCGAGAAGCATACCGCAACGGCGCTCGCCTCGATCGCGATGCTGAACGAGGACGTTGCCGCCAAAACGAAAAGCCCGGCCGCTTGAAACGGCCGGGCTTCATTTCGCGCATGGACGCGAGGCCTATTTCTCAGTCTCTTCCGCAGCGGGCGCCGGCTCGACGCCTTCCTGCTGGGCTTCCGGATCGAAGAATTCGCCGGCGGCGGCGATCGCTTCGGCGGCAGCATCGCGATCTTCATTGCGGGTCGAGATGTCCTCGCCGCGGTTGATGCGCTCGGCCTCGTCCTGGCTGCGCGCAACCGTTACGGTGACCTCAACCTCGACTTCGGGGTGAACGGCGACGATGATGGCGTGCTTGCCGATGGATTTGATCGGCGCGTCGAGCTGCACCTGCGGGCGCTCCAGCGCGACGCCGTCGGCTTCGAAGGCCGTGACCACGTCGCGCACCGTGACCGACCCGAACAGCTGGCCGGCTTCCGAGGCCTGACGGATCACGATGATGTTCTTGCCCTGGATCTTCTCGGCGACCTTAGACGCCTCGCCTTTGCTCTGGAGGTTGCGAGCCTCGAGCTCGGCTTTCATGCCGTCGTACTTGGCGCGGTTATCGGCGGTGGCGCGCAGGGCCTTGCCGCGCTTGAGCAGGAAATTGCGGGCATAGCCGTCGCGAACCTTCACGACTTCGCCCATGTGGCCAAGCTTGTTGACACGTTCCAGCAAAATGACTTCCATATTCGTTCTCCTTTGAAGTGCTCTGAGTTTCAGTTTTCGGGGTTGGACTTAAGAGGTTGGCAGCGGCGGCGGCTGCCGGTTACGCAGAAAGCGTTCGCGAAAGCCAAACACGGCATCCGCCAAGCCCAGGATCACCATCGCGATGACCGGCCAGCCGAATACGACCACGACGGCGTAGGTCGAGCCGAGCCAGAAAGTGCGGCTCTTCAGCGCGAGCGTAAGCGTATGCAGCACGGCGAAGCCGGTCAGCGCGTAAGCCATCATCAGCGCCGCCGTCGCGATCTGCGCGATGATCGCGAGCAGCCCGCCGGTGAAGCAGAAGGCGAGTGCGACGCAGAGCGCCGCGAGCGTCATCGGCGGCAGTTCGGCCGTCATCATGTCCGGCCAGGGGCGGCGCAGCCGGCCCGACGTTGCCGTGACCTTGGCCGAGAGCCAGAGATTGAGGGTGAGCGTCATCATGGCGACGATGGTGGCGCCGGCCGGCGCGATGCGGACCAACGCGTCGACGAACGGGCCGGCCTCGCTTGCGGCCTGCGGATCGGTGGTGCTTAGGACGCGCATCAGGCCGCGGCGCAGCGTGCCAAGGATGCTGTCGGCATCGGTGCCAAGCGTGAGCAGCGCTGCGATCGTCGTCAACGTGGCGAAGCCTGCGATCCACAGCAGGATGCGTCCGACCGGATACCACTCCATCTCGGGCGCGGCCGGCGGCTCGGTGGCGGGAGGTGTGGCGCTGGCCACGTGCCGGCCAAGCAACACCAGATGGCCGAGCCACCAGGCCGGCAGCGCGACGGTGACGGCGAAGGCAATGCAGTAGGGCAGGCCAAACAGGGCGCCGAGGCCGAGCGCAGCCGCGATCCCACCCAGGCTCGCGCAAAGCGGTCCCCAGCCGATCGAGGCCACCATCAGCGGCAGCGGTGCGAGATAGAACAGGACGAGCGAGATCAGCGCGCCCGAAACGATCGAGGCGAACATCAGGGCCGACGCGGCGCCGGCGATCAGGGCTATCAGTCCAAAGGCCATCATCAGCTGTCCCGCTCCTTCCGAGCGGTTAGAGGCGTCTCGCCCCAACCATCGGCGACCGGACGACCCGGAAGCCTTATGAGTTCAGAAATTGACGATCGGCGGCGTATCGCCGCCGATCGCATTGGTCTTAGCGAATGACGTAGGGCAGCAGACCCAGGAACCGCGCGCGCTTGATGGCGCGGGCGAGCTCACGCTGCTTCTTCGCGGACACCGCGGTGATGCGGCTCGGCACGATCTTGCCGCGCTCGGAGACGTAACGCATCAACAGCTTGGAGTCCTTGTAGTCGATCTTCGGCGCATTCGCGCCCGTGAACGGGCAACTCTTGCGGCGACGGAAAAACGGACGGCGTGCACCAGCTTCAGCCATTGATCTTACTCCGCATCCGTCGTGGTTTCAGCTTCGTCGCGCGGACGGCGCGGACCGCGGTCACCGCGGAAACCGCCTTCGCGGTCGCCACGGAAGCCGCCTTCACGCTCGCCGCGGAAGCCGCCGCCGCGGTCGTCACGCTCGCGATCGCGGTCGGCCTTGCGCATCATCGCCGACGGGCCTTCCTCGAGCTCCTCGACGCGGACGCTGAGATAGCGGATCACGTCTTCGCTGATGCGCTCCTGGCGCTCGACCTCGGCGATCGCCGCGGACGGCGCGTCGATGTTGAGCAGCACGAAATGCGCCTTGCGGTTCTTGCTCATGCGGTAGGTGAGGGAGCGTACGCCCCAATTCTCGGTCTTGGTGATCTTGCCGCCGAGACCTTCGACAATGCCGGTCATCTGTGCGGTCAGCTCTTCGACCTGCTGCGTGCTCGCGTCCTGTCGCGCGAGAAAAACATGCTCATAAAGAGGCATGGACGTCCTTTCCTCATGTTGGCGCATCGCCCGGCGTCAAGCCCTTAAGAGACCTTCGGAAAGGACTCTGGGATTAAGCTCAGAAGGCGGAAACACGGGACGACGGGCCGACTGGCCCTGCCACATCAAAATCACGAATGATTTGCTGAGACCGTCCGTTCAGCTCCCGGCCGGGGTCTGCGGATGACGCGCTTTATACGTCTTTTGGCCGGCTTGGCAAGGTTGCGGGACCAGGTTTCAGCCCAAATGGTCACGGGGGGACGTCTTCGACAGCCCAAGCGGCTTGATTTATTTGTTTGTATATCATACAAAGAAATCGATGGAGGACTACCATGGCGAAAAGGTCGATTCAGGCGCCATTTGAGACAACGGCAAGCGATCCCAAGCATGCGGCGCGGGCGACGCGGTCCGCCGGCCGAAAAATGCGTTCGCTACTGCTCGACGCGGCGAGCCCTCTGTTCAAGGAACGGGGGGTGTCCGGCACCTCGATCGCCGACATCGCGACTGCCGCCAACGCATTCCCGAGCCAGATCACCTATTATTTCCGTACCAAAGAGGCGCTGTTCGTCGAATGCGCCTGCCGCGATCTGCTGTACCTGGCACGCGCGACCGAGCAGGCGGCGCTGAAGGCGCGTTCGCCGCAGGAGTATACGCACGCGCTCGCCGAGACGGTGACGGCGAGCGATTCGATCGCCTTCTTCGCCGAGGCGCTGACGCTGACACGGCGGCGCCAGGATCTGGCGCCGCTGGTCGAGCGCACCATCGAACGCCTGCACGCCGAGGGCACACGCGCCTATGCGAGCCAGGTCGCGCGCCACGGCTGGCGTTCCCTGCGTGCACCCGATGAGAGTTCGCGCAGATTCTGGGCCATCGCCGTCGGCATCATCCTCGAAGGCTGCGCCATGGGCCGCTCGCCTGAAGAACTCTGTGGCGAGATGCTGCGCGTGCTCGGCGAGCAGGCGAGATCCACGGGCGAGGCCGCGCGCCTGCGCCTCGTCGACGACCGCGATCCGTCAACCACTTCGGATGAGGAGAATTAGGCCATGACCGCGCTTCGCATGCGTGCTCGCGACTTCCTGACCGAGGATCAGCTCATCGACGTACGTCAGCGCGTCACGTGGAAAGGTCTTGCGCTGATCGCCCATGCCTGGGGGTTGATCATCGGCGCGATGGCGCTGGTCGCATGGTGGCCCAATCCGCTGACCTATCTGCTCGCGGTCGGCATCGTCGGATCGCGTCAGCTCGGGCTCGCCATCCTCATGCATGACGGCGCGCATGGATGCCTGTCGGCCGACGAGAGCACCAACCTGACGCTGAGCCAGTGGTTCTGCGCCTATCCGATCTTCGCGGAGACAAGCGCCTACCGGCGCTATCATCTGCAGCATCACGCGCGAACCCAGCAGGAGGACGATCCCGACCTCGTGCTGTCGGCGCCGTTCCCGATCACGAAGCTGAGCTACCGCCGCAAGTTCATCCGCGACATCACCGGGCAGACCGGCTATCAGCAGCGCAAGGCGCAACTGCTCAACGCACTCGGGCCGAAGGACTGGCCGTGGCAGCAGCGTGCCGCGCATTTTTGGGAGAAGCTCGGACCCCAATGCATCTTCAACGCCACCCTGTTCGCCGCGCTGACGGCGGCCGGTGTGTGGTGGGCCTATCCGCTGCTATGGCTGGTGCCGCTTCTGACCTGGATGATGGTCATCACCCGCATCCGCAACATCGCCGAACATGCCGTCGTCCCCGACAGCAGCGATCCCCTGCGCAACACCCGCACCACCCACGCCAATTTTCTCGAGCGCCTGTTCATCGCGCCTTACTACGTGAACTATCACCTCGAGCATCATCTGTTGTTCTACGTCCCCTGCTACAATTTGCCGAAAGTCCACCGTCTGCTGAGCGAGAGCCAGCACGTCGGCCGCATGGAGGTGCAGCCGAGTTACGCCGCGGTGCTGCGGCTCGCGACCGCAAAGCCGAACCGCGACGACCGGCCGGGACAATTGGCAAGCAGCGCCCGCCGTGCGCGGGCGGGTGCCAAGGTCGGTGCGGATCAGAAGGCGGGCGGGTTTTGAGAGGCCGCATCCCGGTTGAATGCTGGTCCAGGTTCCCCATCTTGGCTTGACATCGCCGCCCCGGACAGTGTCTACGGCCCCCTTTGAGGCATGATCCGGAACCATAGCCTAGGCCGCGCGTAGTCGGCTGCCGGCTCGCGCGGGCATCATGCTCGACAAGCAGGGAGCGCCGATGACGGCAGCATTCACGTTTCCGGGGCAGGGTTCCCAGGCCACTGGCATGGGCAAGGCTCTGGCAGATGCCTTCCCAATGGCGCGCGCCGTGTTCGACGAGGTCGATTCGGCGCTGGGGGAGAAGCTGACGTCGACCATCTGGGATGGTCCGGCCGAAACCCTCCAGCTCACCGAAAACGCCCAGCCGGCGCTGATGGCAGTGTCCGTGGCGACCCTGCGCGTGCTGGAGGCGGAAGCCGGTTTTTCCGTGGGACGGGACGCAGCCTTTGTCGCAGGCCACTCGCTCGGTGAATATTCGGCGTTGGCTGCGGCTGGCAGCCTGACCATTTCCGACACCGCGCGCCTCCTTCGCACCCGCGGTCTCGCAATGCAGAAGGCCGTGCCCGTCGGCATTGGCGCGATGGCCGCGCTGCTCGGCCTCGACTACGAAGCGGCCGTGGAGGTCGCCAACGAGGCGGCACAGGGCCAGGTCTGCCAGGCCGCCAATGACAATGGCGGCGGGCAGGTGGTGGTCTCTGGCGACAAGGCGGCGGTCGATCGCGCCGTCGAGCTCGCCAAGGCCAAGGGCGCCAAGCGGGCGATGTTGCTGCCGGTGTCCGCGCCGTTCCATTGCAAACTGATGCAGCCCGCTGCGGACGCCATGGCGGAGGCGCTGTCCAAGGTCACGATCAAGGCGCCGGCGGCGCCGCTGGTATCAAACGTGCTGGCGAGCGCCATTACCGATCCCGACGACATCCGCCGCCGCCTGGTGGAGCAGGTCACCGGCACGGTGCGCTGGCGCGAGTCGGTCGCCTATATGGCGAGGCAGGGCGTCACCCGTTTCTTCGAGATCGGCGCGGGCAAGGTGCTGACCGGTCTCGTCAAGCGCATCGCGGACGGTGCCGTCGGTGTCGCCGTCGGCGGGCCGAACGACATCGCCGCCGCCAAGGATGCATTGGCCGCTGCGAAGCAGGCCTAAAAGTTTGCGCACGATCTTTCCGGAAATCCGCTGCACACTTTTCCGGATCGTGCTTTGAGGGAGTTATTGATGTTCGATCTGACTGGCAGGAAGGCGCTCGTCACCGGTGCGACCGGCGGCATCGGCGGCGCGATTGCGCAGGCGCTGCACGCGCAGGGCGCCACGGTTGCTATTTCGGGAACGCGGAAAGAAGTGTTGGATGAGCTTGCGGGCAAGCTCGGCGAGCGCACCCATGTCTTGCCGTGCAATCTGTCCAAGGCCGACGAGGTCGAGGCGCTGGTGCCTGCCGCGGAAGCGGCGATGGGGCAAGTCGACATCCTGGTCGCCAACGCCGGCATCACGCGCGATAATCTGTTCGTCCAGCTGCGCGACGAGGACTGGGAGGAGGTCATCAACGTCAATCTGACCTCGACCTTCCGCCTGGCACGCGCTGCCACGAAATTGATGATGCGCAAGCGCTTCGGCCGCATCATCGCCATTACCTCGGTGGTCGGCGTCACCGGCAATCCGGGGCAGGGCAACTACACTGCGTCGAAGGCTGGCTTGATCGGCATGATCAAGACGCTCGGCGCCGAATACGCCAAGCGCGGCGTCACCGCGAACTGCATCGCGCCCGGCTTCATCAAGACGCCGATGACGGATGCGCTCAACGACAAGCAGCGCGAAACAATACTGACCAAGGTTCCGGCGGCCCGACTCGGCACTCCCGAGGACATCGCGGCGGCCGCCGTTTACCTGAGTTCGAACGAAGCAGCCTACGTCACCGGCCAGACAATCCACGTCAATGGCGGCATGGCCATGATCTAAAGGCCTCGCTCCGCGCCCGGCAAGGGGGCGGTGCGGGATGCGGCAAACGGCCGTTTCCGAAGGAAAATGAGGCTTGTAGTCAAGGCAATTGAAGTATGATAACCGGACCTTCAACGGATGGGCAAAGAACGCCATTGCAGGTTTTTGAAACCCTGTATATTGGCGATGCGGAGCCTTGGCCGTCGTTCGCCGGGCCCCGCTTCGGTTAGTATGGGGTCAATCAAAGTTCGTAAGCGAAGGCAATAAACGACCACGACGGCTCGTATCGTCCCGGGGGGTCGGGTCTACAGGGAACAACACGAGGTTAAAGCAATGAGTGACATTGGCGAACGGGTTAAGAAGATCGTGGTCGAACACCTTGGTGTTGAACCCGAGAAGGTTGTCGACGCTGCGAGCTTCATCGACGACCTCGGCGCCGACAGTCTGGACACCGTCGAACTGGTGATGGCGTTCGAAGAGGAATTCGGTTGCGAGATTCCGGACGACGCCGCGGAAACGATTCTCACCGTCGGCGACGCCACGAAGTTTCTCGAGAAGAACGCAAAGAGCTAAGCTCTTTAATTTCGCGGGGACAACATTGAAACCGGACGGGCCGCCTACCGGCGGTCAGCCGGTTTCTTGTTATCGGCCGTGAATCTTTCGAAGCGGAGTTTTCGGATATGAGGCGGGTTGTCGTCACGGGCCTCGGCATGGTGTCGCCACTCGGCTGTGGCGTCGAGCCGACCTGGAAGCGCATCCTTGACGGTGAAAGCGGGGCGCGCAAGATCGAGAGCTTCGACGTCTCCGATCTTCAGACCAGGATCGCCTGCACCGTAGTGCGCGGCAACGGTTCGAATGACAGCTTCAATCCCGATATCTGGATGGAGCCGAAGGACCAGCGCAAGGTCGACGACTTCATCATTTTCGGCATGGCCGCTGCCGGCCAGGCGCTTGACGATGCCAACTGGCATCCCGAGACCGAAGAGGACAAATGCGCGACCGGTACCATGATCGGTTCCGGCATCGGTGGCCTGAACGGCATCGCCGATACTGCGGTCCTGTTGAAGGAACGCGGGCCGCGCCGGGTGTCGCCGTTCTTCATTCCGGGCCGCCTGATCAATCTCGCCTCCGGCTATGTCTCGATCAAACACGGGCTGAAGGGGCCGAACCATTCGGTGGTCACGGCCTGCTCGACCGGCGCGCATGCGATCGGCGACGCCGCGCGCCTGATTGCGCTGGGCGATGCCGACGTCATGGTCGCCGGCGGCGCGGAATCGCCAATCGGCCGCATCGGTATTGCCGGCTTCAACGCCGCGCGCGCGCTGTCGACCGGCTTCAACGAAACGCCCGAGAAGGCCTCGCGTCCCTACGACAAGGAGCGCGACGGCTTCGTGATGGGCGAGGGCGCCGGCGTCCTGGTCCTGGAAGAACTCGAGCATGCCCGGCGTCGTGGCGCGAAGATCTATGCCGAGGTGATCGGCTACGGCCTGTCCGGCGATGCCTATCACATTACCTCGCCTTCGCCCGACGGCGACGGCGGCTTCCGCAGCATGGTGGCCGCGCTGAAGCGCGCCGGCCTCTCGCCGTCCGATCTCGACTACATCAACGCGCATGGCACCTCGACGCCGCTCGGTGACGAGATCGAGCTCGGTGCGGTCGAACGGCTGCTCGGCAATGCCGCTTCCAGGGTCGCGATGTCCTCGACCAAATCATCGACCGGTCATCTTCTTGGCGCGGCCGGTGCGATCGAGGCGATCTTCGCCATCCTCGCGATTCGCGATAATGTTGTCCCGCCGACCATCAATCTGGACAATCCCTCGGTCGAAACTGCGATCGATCTCGTACCGCACACGGCGAAGAAGCGTGAGGTTAATGTCGTATTGTCGAATTCCTTTGGTTTTGGCGGTACCAACGCGTCGGTGATCTTCCGCCGCTTGGCCAGTTAGCTTGCGCTTGAACCGAATCCACCGATTTGCCGCATTCGGCGATAGTCATACATGTGGGCGCGTGCATTTGGCTGGACAAACGATTGTCGGGCCGCATTTGAACCGGCAGGATTCAGGTTGCTTCGATGAGTGAAAGGCCGCCCATTTCGCCCCGGAGTCCGCGGGCAGCGCTCGAGCCCGAGCAGGTCCCGCCGCCGCCAAAGCGATCGGACCGGGCGCGCAATCCCTTCGTGATCGTCGGCAACGCGATCATCACACTGCTGCTGATCGCGATGATCGGTGCGGGCGGCGTGTATTATTACGGCCGGCAGGTGCTTGAGGCCGCAGGTCCGCTCAATGAAGACAAGATCGTCAACATTCCCCAGCGCGCGGGCAAGCGCGACATCGCCGAAACCCTGAACCGGGAAGGCGTGACCGACGTCAATCCGTGGGTGTTCATCGCCAGCGTGGCAGCGCTGAAGGCGAGTTCGGACCTGAAGCCCGGCGAATATTCGTTCCAGAAGAACGCATCTCTGCGCGACGTCATCGCCACAATCGTCGAGGGCAAGGTGGTGCAGCATGCCGTCACAATTCCGGAAGGCCTGACCTCCGAGCAGATCATGGCGCGCCTTTCCGACAACGACATCTTCACCGGCAGCGTGCGCGAGCTGCCGCGCGAGGGCACGCTGCTGCCGGAGACCTACAAGTTCCCGCGCGGGACCCCGCGCGAGCAGGTGGTCCAGCGCATGCAGCAGGCGCATAAGCGCGTGCTGGCCGAGATCTGGGAGCGTCGCAGCCAGGACATTCCGGTCAAGACTCCGGAGCAACTGGTGACGCTGGCCTCGATCGTCGAGAAGGAGACCGGCAAGCCGGATGAGCGCAGCCGTGTCGCCGCCGTGTTCGTCAATCGCCTGAAGCAGAGGATCAAGCTGCAGTCCGATCCCACGATCATCTACGGCATCGTCGGCGGTAAGGGCACGCTCGGCCGCCCGATCAAGCGGAGCGAGATCACGCAGCCCTCGCCCTACAACACCTATGTGATCGAAGGATTGCCGCCGGGTCCGATCTCCAATCCCGGCCGCGCCTCGCTGGAGGCGACCGCCAATCCGGCCCGCACCCGCGATCTCTATTTCGTCGCCGACGGTACCGGCGGGCACGCCTTCACCGAGACCTACGACGCGCACCAGAAGAACGTCGCCAAGCTGCGCGCGATGGAGAAGCAGATCCAGAACGACACGGTCGAGCCGGCCGACGATGCGCAGCCCCCCGCCGCAGCCGCGCCCGCCGCCGCCGATACGCCGACCGCGACCACGCCGGCGCGGCCCAATCAGCAGAAAAAGCCGCCGGCGCCCCGTCCGGCTGGTCCGCCTCCTGCCCGGCAGGGCGCGGTGCAGCCTTCGCCGCCGGTGGTCCAACGCTAGCGGCCGCTCTGACACGCGGTCTCTAGCGGATTCCACTTTCCTGCAAAAAAGTCTTAAGATTCGCGTGCCCTGATGGCCTCGCGAATCTCATCTGTCCGGAGAAACTGACCCGATGGCGCTGTCGTCCATGACCGGCTTTGCCCGAAGCCACGGCGCTAGCGGGCCGTATACGTTCGAATGGGAATTGAAGTCGGTCAACGCCAAGGGCTTGGACCTGCGGGTGCGGTTGCCGCAGGGGTTCGACGAGCTCGAAGCCCACGCCAAGAAGCGCGCCGGCGAGGTGCTGTCGCGCGGCACCGTCTATGCCAATCTCACCGTCAAGCGCACCAACGCGGCCGCCTCGGTCCGCGTCAACGAGGACGTACTCAATGCCGTCCTGAAGGCCGCCGCGGTGATCGCCGGCAAGGTCGATGCGGTCGCGCCGAGTGTCGACGGCCTGCTCGCCATCAAGGGCGTGATCGAGGTCGCCGAGCCCGAGGGCGACGAGGACGAGGACAAGGCCGCGCGCCTCGCCGCAGCGGATGCCTTCGACAAGGCGCTCGCCGAGCTCGTCGAGATGCGCAGGCGCGAGGGCACCTCGCTCGGGCAGATCCTGACCCAGAGGGTCGACGAGGTCGAGCAACTGGCGAGAAAGGCTGAGGCCGCACCCGGACGCAAGCCGGAGACGATCAAGGCCAGACTCGCCGAGCAGATCGCGACATTGCTCGATACGTCGGACCGTTTCGATTCCGACCGCCTGATGCAGGAAGCAATCCTGATCGCGACCAGGGCCGACATCCGCGAGGAGCTCGATCGGATCGCCTCCCATATCGCCCAGGCACGCGAGCTGATCGGCAAGGGCGGCCCGGTCGGGCGCAAGCTCGACTTCCTGGCGCAGGAGTTTCACCGCGAGGTCAACACCTGTTGCTCGAAGTCCAACGATATCGAGCTGACCAATACGGGGCTCGCGATGAAGAACGTGGTCGAGCAGTTCCGCGAGCAGGTCCAGAACCTGGAGTGATCGATGACGACGGGGCATGGTACTGACGGTGTCGAGCGGCGCGGGCTGATGTTCGTGCTGTCCTCGCCGTCGGGCGCGGGCAAGACGACGCTGTCGCGGATGTTGCTCAAGCGGGAGCCCGGCCTGAAGATGTCAGTGTCGGCGACCACGCGTCAGAAGCGGCCGGGAGAGGTCGAGGGGCGCGACTATTTCTTCGTCAGCAAGCCCAGGTTCGAGACAATGGTGGAGCAGGGCGAACTGCTCGAATGGGCCACCGTGTTTGACAATCTATACGGGACGCCGCGTGCTCCGGTGGAGGCTGCACTGTCGGCCGGACAGGACGTGCTTTTCGACATCGACTGGCAGGGCACGCAGCAACTGCACCAGAAAGCGAGCGTCGACGTGGTTCGCGTCTTCATCCTGCCGCCCTCGGCGGCCGACCTCGAGAAGCGTCTGCATTCGCGCGCGCAGGATTCCGATGAGGTGATCCGCAACCGCATGAGCCGCGCCAGCCATGAGATGAGTCACTGGGCCGAGTACGACTACATCGTTATCAACCACGATGTCGACGAAGCCTTCGCCGAAGTGCAGTCGATCCTGAAGGCCGAGCGCCTCAAGCGCGAGCGGCGGACTGGCCTCGTGGGCTTCGTGCGAAGTCTGCAAAGCCAGCTTCAGGCGTAGGCCGCGACAGCCGCGGCCCTTGCTTCGCCAGCCGTTCCAGCATGGTCGTGATGACGTCGATGTCGACAGCATCCTCATCGCGCGAATTTTCAGAGTGATCGGCCGGCTCTTCGTCATGGGGATCGTTGGCCGCGAGCTGAGGCGCCGATGCCTCGATTTCGAACTCCCCGTCGAATGACTCGATCTCGGCCTCGTCTGGTTCTGCTGCTTTGGCAGGGGAGGAGGGGCGGGCGGACGGTTGGTGCGCCGCCACGACCATACCGATCTCGTCGGCGAACGCTGCGAGTGTTGCAGCCTGGGGACAGGGTTGAGGACGCATGGCGTCGAAATCCACCGGACGCGGCTGCGTGCGCGGCGTCGCCTTGAGCCAGGGTGCGCGGCTGCCGCGCTGATCCTGCGCCTCCCAATCGTCCCAGTTCACGCGGCGGTCTCCCGCCTGGACGCGGCCGCGGCCGCCGGCGAAGCGGTAGACGACGCTGGCGAGCAGGCCTGCGAGCGCCAGCGCGCCGCCGACGACGAGCAGGAGCGTCTGGAGCGAGCCGGTCGGCTTGTCGGCGGACGCATCGCCCGCGGCGGGCGCCACCGGAGCAGCGGATTTTGCCGGCTTCGCGCTCGGCTGGGCAGCGGCCGTTGCGGGTGGGGCCACCGGTTGCGGCGCGGGCAAGGCGGAGGCGTCCGGCCAACGCGCAGCGACGGCAGGCTGTTGCGCATTGCTGTCATTGGCGCTCGGAGATGGAGGCGCAGCCGCCGGTGCGATCGCCGCGGCCTGAGCGGGCGCGCTCGGTGCGCTCTGCGGCGCCAAATATTCGGCGCGCGCGTTCTGCACTGAATGCGGCTGCGTCGCTGCTGAATTATTCGCGTCGGGTGTTTCCGTCGAGTTCTGCGCGATCTGTGCGGTGGCCTTATCGGTGTCCTTGCCGCTTTCGGCGCGCAGGTACCAGCATTGCCGCTTGGTGCTGCGATCGAGGCGATAGTGCCAATGCTGTCCCTGCGGCGCGGTGCCCTTGGGCGAAGCGAGGCAGTCGCTCGCGGCGTTTGCAGCGCTCGATGCGCTCGGCGCGTTCTGCGAGACGGCGGCCAGCGGCGCGCCAGCAACGATGCTGGCGACAAGTGTCGATATGAACTTCGCGGTTCGGTTGCCCATCCTGGTCTCCCGGTGACGCATGACGCTACTCGTTACTTGCCCTTTATCGTCAAAGAGTTGGGTGGCAATGAGCCGCAAATCCGGAGAGGATGTGGCCTGAATCGGGCCTGCGGCGCATTCGTTCCGTCGCGAAATAAGGCTTTTTGGCGCGCTGTGTTTTTGCCCGACGCCTCGCGGCAAGGCCACCTCGACCTCCGCACGTCATTTCGGGGAGCGCGCAAGCGCGAGCCCGGAATCCATTGCGCGGCAGAATACGCAGCCCGAATCCCGACGGTCAAATTCGCAATACCGCTGAACAGTTGCCGGCAGGAGCTTGACTCCCGCCATCCGGACCTCTAATAGATTTCGGACTAACTGGTCCATAAAAATGGCGCGACTGAGGGAATTCGACTACGAGCAGGTGCTGGACGGCGCGCTTGGGCTATTTTGGCGCGACGGCTATGAGGCAACTTCGTTGGACGGAATGCTTGGCGAGGTGGGGCTGAGCAAGAGCAGCTTTTACGGCGCGTTCGGCAGCAAGCATGACATGCTGCTGGCGGCGCTCGACCGCTACATCGAGACCGTGCTGCAGGCCAACATCGAAGACCTGCGGCGCGGATCTCCGCGCGCGGCGATCGTGCGGCACTTTGACAAGATTCTTGGCTTTCAGCCGGTCTCGAAGACTTGCTTCCTTCAGGTTTGCGCGGTTGAACTGGCGGCGCACGACCAACTCGTCAGGATGCGGGTTCGCCGCGGTGTCGAACTGCTCGAGGAGGCTTTTCGCGACGCCATTGCACGCGGGCAGGCGGCGGGCGAATTTGCCGCGGACGGCGATGCGCGCGCGCTCGCGACGTTTCTGGTGGCGAACGGTTACGGCCTGCAGATGCTCGCGCGAGCTAATCTCGCGGCGGATTGGCGAAAGAAAACCCTGCCTATCATCCTCAAGGCGCTGGAATAAAAATTTTTTGCTTCAATATGGACTATATGGTCCGTAATAACGGGGAACGCCATGACGACCGATAGCTTCACTGCCAAGCAGCGCTGGGTGCTCGCGCTGACCGCGGGCGCATCATTCATCGCCGTCATGGACGGCATGGTGGTCACGACCGCGCTGGATGCGATCCGTCTCAGTCTTTCAGCGCCCTTGTCGGCTCTGCATTGGACGATGACAGCCTATAGTTTGAGCTTTGCCGCACTGCTGATGGCCGGCGCCGCACTGGGCGATCGTTTCGGGCGCCGGTCCATGTTCGTTTGCGCGCTCGGACTGTTCGCCCTCGCGTCGGTCGGCTGCGCGGCAGCGCCAACGATCGGCTGGCTGATCGCTGCGCGCACCTTGCAGGGCGCCGCGTCCGCCTTGCTCGTACCAGTAGCCATGACGCTGCTCGGGACGGCTGTGACACCGGCTCAGCGGCCGCGCGCGATGGGACTGTTCAGCAGTCTTACCGGCCTTGCCGTGCTGTCCGGGCCCGTGATCGGCGGCCTCCTGGTCGATAGCCTCGGTTGGCGCTGGGTGTTCTGGATCAATGTGCCGCTCTGCGCCGCGACCGCATTTCTGGCGAGATGGCGCATCGATAACGTCGACCGCATCACCTCTCAGATCGATTGGCGCGGTGTCGCGCTGCTGACGGCGGCGATGACGGCGCTGGTCTGGGGCCTGTCGCAAGGCAACGGGTCCGGCTGGTCGAGTCCGGCGGTGGTAGCGGCGTTCGCAATCGGAGCGGCGGCGGGTCTTTTGTTCTTCGCCTCGCAGCGCAACATTCCCCACGCGCTGGTGCCGAGCCGCTTGCTTGGATCGGGCCAATTCCGGGCCGGCAATGCGGTGTGCCTGCTGATGTTCATGAGCATGATGGGCACTCTGATTTTCATGGCGCAGTATTTCGAGATCGCCGAACAGGCGAGTGCCTCGGGTGCCGGCTGGCGAATGATGCCCTGGACCGTATCGCTGTTCGCCGTCGCGCCGCTTGGCGGCGCTGTGGCGGGCCGCCTCGGAGAAAGGGCCCCGGCGATGGCGGGCCTCATTCTGCAAAGCGCCGCGCTGGTGTGGATGTCGCTGCTCTCGAGCGGAGCTTATCCCTACAGCGCGTGGGTCGCGCCGCTCGTCCTGGCCGGGGTCGGAATCTCGATAGCGATGCCTGCGGTGCAGAGCGCCGTGCTCGGCGCCGTCAGTCCCGCCGACATGGGCAAGGCGTCGGGCGTCTACAACACGATGAGACAGTTGGGATGGGCGTGCGGCGCGGCGGCCGCGGTCGCCGTGTTCAGCGGCTTCGGAAATCTCGCGACCGCAAAGGCCATGGGCGCCGGCTATTCCTCAGTCCTGCTGTTGACCGCAGCATTATCGACGATAGCGGCAATCCTGTCGTGGAGCTTGCCGAGCGCCGCCCGGACCGACTCCAAAGCCTCCGCCGTGGTCGCCGCTTCCGCTGCGAGCGATCTGAAGCAGCCAATCGAAACCGCTTGATCCCACTTGAAGCGACAAAGATGCCGCGTTGGCATTCAGCAGGAGAAATCAAACATGGTGATCGATCGACGAACCATCGGAGCAACGCCGGCCGCAGCCGGCGCGGTGCCGGGCCAAGCTGCGGAAGACAACCGCGAGAGCAATAAGCGAACGGTGCTGGCATTCTACGAAACCGCATTGAACCGGTCCGATTTCGATGAAGCGGCGGTACATTTCGGGCCGCAATACATTCAGCACAATCCCATGGTCAAGGACGACATCGATGGTTTCCGGTCGTTCCTGCAGGATCTCAAGGCGCAATTTCCTGAACTTCGCGGCGAGATCAAGCGCGTCTTCGCCGATGGCGATTTTGTGATCCTCCACGTTCACGCCAGGCGCACGCCCGACGAACTGGGCTTGGCGATCGTCGATATTTTTCGTCTCGCGCACGGCAAGATCGTCGAGCACTGGGATGTCCGCCAGCCGCTCACCGAGACGTCCGCGAACACCAACGGCATGTTCTAACCCGGCTCTCACGGAGTTCGCGTGGCAGCAGGCCTCCGAAAAACAGACAATCAAAGGCGATATACCGTGGAACAATTGCTTGTTCGAAGCAAAGCGGACGGAGAACAGATCGAGGCGTCGCTAAAGCATGCAACTGCCGACATCGAACCGGGCGTCAGCCTTCATTATGTCGTCGCCGGCAGTGGGCCTCGCACCGTTGTCCTGCTGCACGGCTTTCCCCAGACCTGGTGGGCCTGGCGCCACACGATACCGCAACTTGTCGATGCTGGCTTTCGGGTTGTAGCTCCCGACTATCGCGGCGCCGGCCATTCTTCGAAGCCGCTTTCGGGCTACGACAAGCGCGCCATGGCGAGCGACATCCATCGGCTGCTCCATGAGCATCTCCAGCTTGCGGAGCCGGTCGCGCTGGTAGGGCACGATTTCGGTCTCATGGTGGCGTATGCCTATGCCCAGTCCTATCGCGACGACGTCACTCATCTGGTCGCCGTCGACGCGCCGCTGCCGGGAACGGCCATCTTCGATCAGTTACGTGCCAACCCGCGGAACTGGCAGTTCTCCTTCCACAACGTTCGGGATCTTCCCGAATTTCTGGTCTCTGGCAAAGAGCGCGAATACCTGCAGTGGTTCTTCAATTTCCGGATGTCCAATCCGGCCGCCATTACCGATGCCGACTTTCAGGCTTATCTCACGGCATACACGATGCCCGGCGCGATGCGCGCGGCGTTCGAACTTTATCGGGCGTTCGATCAGGATACCAAAGATAACCGCGACTTCATTGCGGCCAATGGAAAGCTGACGATTCCGGTTCTTATCGCGGTTGGAGAGACCAGTCCCACCGCGCCGTTGGTGCGAGGGATGATCGAGGAAGTCGCCAGCGCGACAACGGTGCTTCCGGTCGCCGGCGCCGGGCACTGGATCGCCGAGGAGAACCCGCACGCCTTTGCCGCCGGACTGATCGAGTTTCTTGGACATAACCAATAATTACGAGCGCACCACGTCGCAGAGCCACGAGGACACTCTTGAGGATTCACAGCTTTCAACAGTGCCGGCACGTGCGCGTTCAGCGATCTCCGGCGTGGCTGAGGCCACCTTAGGCGAGAGGCTTTCCATCCCATGCCGATGGAGAAGATCGACCAAATGCAGCAAGGCCCTCCGCCAAGCCTGTCTTGATTTTCCTGCGGGTCAGTTCTTGAGCACGATGCGGCCGACCACCTTGCCGGCGCGCAGCTCGTCGATCCATTTCTGGACGTCGCCCATCGGCTCTTCGCGCATCGGCGTCGGCTTGATCTTGCCGGCGCGGGCGAGCGCCATCAGTTCTTGAGCCTCGGTGAGCGTGCCGACCATGAAGCCTTCGATGGTCATGCGCTTGTAGACCCATTGCACCATCGGCAGCGTGAACTGGCCGCCCATCAGGCCGGACACCACGATCTTGCCGCCGCGCGCGGCGACCGCGACTGCAAATGCCATCGACTTCTCGTTACCGGCGAAATCGACGATCTCGTCAAAACCGCCTTCGGTCTCCTTGAGAATGCGCTTGATCACGTCGGGCTCGGCCGGGTCGTAGGCATTGGCTGCGCCGTTCTTCAGGGCGGTGTCGCGCGCGGCCGGGCTGAGATCGGCGACCGTGATCGGCTGCTTGAACATGGCTTGTGCGAACGACAGGCCCATCATGCCGACGCCGCCGAGGCCGATCAGCAGCAGGTTGCGCTGGCGCGGACGATCGACCAGACGCTTGAGCGCGCCGTAAGCCGTCACGCCGGAGCACATCAAGGTCGCGGCCTGGTTGACGGGCAGGGGATCGTAGTCGAGCAGATATTTCGCATCGGGCACCAGTACGTGGCTGGCGAAACCGCCGTCGATGGAAACGCCGAGGAAACGCTGCTTGGCGCAGAGATTCTCGTCGCCATTCTTGCAGTCACGGCACTGACCGCAGCCGATCCAGGGAAACACCGCTTTCTTGGCACCGACGAGGCTATGCGGCACATCGGGGCCGACTTCGTCGACGACGCCCGCGATCTCGTGGCCGAGCGTGAAGGGCAGCGTCATGCCGCGCGTGGTGTCGAGCTTCTTGCCGCCGCCGAGATCGGCATAGCCGTCCTGGATATGCAGGTCGGAATGGCAGAGGCCGCAGCGCTCGATGCGCACCAGCACTTCTGCGCCTTGCGGCTTGGGCGTGTCGATGATGGTCTCGCACAGCGGCGCATCGAACTTGACCAGGGACTGGCGACGCATCAACGCCATATTTCTTCCTCCGAAATTTCCTCTAAAGCGCTATGCGCTTTGGCTCATTGTTTGAGCATGATCTCTTTCGGAGAACCGCTTCACACTTTTCCGGATCATGCTTCTTCGCTTCGTATATCCGCCAATTCACGTGCCATGGCAACAAAGCCGGAGATGGGAATGGTCTCCGCGCGCCGCGTCGCATCGACGCCGGCTGCCGCTGCAAGTCGGGCCGGATCCGCTTGAAGCGATTTCAGGCTCTGCCGCAGCATCTTGCGGCGCTGCCCGAAGGCGGCGGCCGCGACCTGTTCGAGCATGCGGCGATCGCAGGCAAGCGGGTTTGCGCGCGGCACCAGGCGCACCACGGAGGAGGTGACCTTCGGCGGCGGCACGAAGGCGGACGGCGCGATGTCGAACAGGATTTTCGTCTCGGCGCGCCAGTTGGCGAGCACGCCGAGACGGCCATAGGCCTCGTCGGTCTCGCGCGCCACGATGCGCTCGGCGACCTCGCGCTGAAACATCAAGACCATCATCTCGTACCAGGGCGGCCAGGGCTCAGCCGTGAGCCAACCGATCAGGAGCTGGGTCGCGATGTTGTAGGGCAGGTTGGCGACGATCTTGGCCTTGCCGCCGTCCAGCAGCGGGCGCGGGTCGAAGGTCATGGCATCGCCGTGCACGATCTCGAGCCGGCCGGGATAGCGCGCGGAAATATCCTGCAAAGCGGGGATCGCGCGCTCGTCATGTTCGATCGCGATGACCCGCCTGGCGCCGAGCGCGAGCAGGGCGCGCGTCAGCCCGCCCGGGCCGGGGCCGATCTCGACGATGGTTGAATCATCCAGCGGCGCCGCCGCGCGCGCGATGCGCGCGGTAAGGTTGAGATCGAGCAGGAAGTTCTGGCCCAGCGATTTGCGGGCCGACAACGCGTGCTGGCGAATGACCTCGCGAAGCGGCGGGAGGTCGTCGATCGCGCTCATCAGCTTGTTGTCGCCGCCATGCGGCTCGCAAGCTGGAGCGCCGCGATCAGGCTGGCGGGGCTCGCCTTGCCGCTGCCTGCAATGTCGAACGCGGTGCCGTGGTCGGGCGAGGTGCGGATGAAGGGCAGGCCGAGCGTGACGTTGACCGCGTCGTCGAAGGCGACCGTCTTGATGGGGATCAGGGCCTGATCGTGATACATGCAGACCGCGCAGTCATAGGTGTTTCGCGCGGCTTCGTGGAACATCGTATCGGCCGGCAAAGGTCCCCTGGCCTCGATGCCGTCGTTGCGCAGTGCCTTGAGCGCCGGCGCGATGATGGTCTGCTCCTCGTGCCCGAGCGAGCCGTCCTCGCCGGCATGCGGATTGAGGCCGGAGACCGCGATCCGCGGCCGGGCGATGCCGAAGCGGGATTTCAGCTCGGTGGCGACGATGTGCACGGTCGAGACAATCAGATCGCTCGTGAGCTGGCTCAGCGCCTCGCGCAGCGAGACGTGGATGGTCACCGGCACCACGGCGAGTCGCGGCGACCACAGCATCATCACCGGCTGCGGCGCACGGCCGTCTTGCGCGGCAAGCTCGGCGAGGAATTCGGTGTGGCCGGGATGGCGGAAGCCTGCGCGATAGAGCACGCTCTTGGCGATCGGATTGGTGACGACGGCGCCGGCGCGCCCGTCACGGACATCGGCGACCGCCTGGCGGATCGAGGCGAGCGCGGCCGGCGCGCTCGAGGCGTCGGGCTTGCCGGGTTCGGCCGTCGCGATCTCGCCGGTCGCAACCACGGGCAGGGCGTCGGCGAAGGCGGCCGCAGCCTCGTGCGCGCTCACCTCGGCAATGCTGATGCCGGCGCCGAGCGCCTTGGCGCGCCGCGCGATCGTGCGCTTGTCGCCGAGAAGATAGAAGGCGGGCAGGTTCAATTCGCGGCGCCTGAGCCAGGCTGCGATCGTGATGTCGGGGCCGATGCCGGCGGGCTCTCCCAGGGTCAGGGCGAGGGGCTTTGCGGAAGGCTCTACGGAAGGCTCTGCGAAGGGCTTGGCCATCAGCGGTTGCGATATTCGATCATCGCCGCCTTGCGGATCTCGTCGAGATAGGCCTTTTGGGTCTTCTCGTATTTCTCGGTGTACATCTTCTCGCGCACCTCGCGCTTCTTCGGCGTGTCGATCATGGTCGGCTTGCGCGAACAGAGCACGACCATCTCGATGCCCGCCTTGGTCACCTCGGGCGCGGTCAGATGGCCGATCGGGGTGTCGTCCAGCACCTTGCGCAGGGCGTCGGGCAGCTCCGCGCTGGTCTTGGTGACGGCTTCGCGGATGGTGGCGTTCGGCGTCGAGCGGAACAGCGAATTGGCTTCCTCGCAGCTCGCAATGCGCGAGCGATAGGTCTCGGCCTCCTTCTGGCGCGTCTCCAGGAAGGCCGGGGACGATCCGCGCGGCATGATCAGCACGATCGGCTGCATCTTGTATTCGGTGCCTTCGATCTGGAGCTTCTGTCCGGTCTCGGCCTCCACAGCCGCGGCGACGTCACGCTCGCCGACCTGGAGGCGCTCCTTGTAGCGGCCGCGCACGAGGCTGGTCCAAACCATCTCGGACTTCATGCGGCTTTTCAGGGTATCGGGGCGGAGGCCCTTGCTCTCGAGTGACTTGGTGAGCTGCTCCGGCGTCAGGCGCAGGCGCTGCGCCATTCCGGCGTAGGATTGGTCGATATCGGCGACACCAGGATCGACGCCGTATTTCTTGCCTTCCTTGATCTTGATCTTGTCGTTGATCAGCTCGTTGATGACGTCCTGCCGGCTCGGAGTCTTCTGCGTCGTCAACTGGTCGAGCTTGGAGCGCTGATCGATGTCGAAATCGGTGATGGGATCGCCGTTGACCATGACGACGATGTTCTGCGCCCGCGCCGGCGTGCCGATCAGAATCAAGGCAGCGAAGACGAGGAGGAGGCGCAGGACAGGTAATGGATTCGTCATGGTTGTCGCTCGCATGTCAGCCGCGGTGAACCTGCGATCGGGAATACGCGGCCGTCACTTCAAACCGTTCACTGGATACCGCTGGCGGAACTGCTGTTCGCCGACGTGGTCGCCAGCGTTCGCAGCCCGATCTGGAACATGAACGCGTGGCTCAGGACGGGCGGAGTCGAGCCCGCGGAATAGCTATACGAAGTTACATAGTTCGCCGCCAGCACGAAGCAATCGTCGACATAGCCGGCACCGAGCACATACTGGTTGATCTTGTTGGCCTCGAGGTCCCAGCGCGCCGATCCCGTCACCACCCAATTGGTCGCGACCTTCAGCGAGCCCGACGTCAGGATGCCCTCGCGGCGAGTCAGGTAACCAAGCTCCGGCTGCGCCGCGTAATTGCCGTACATCATGCTGACCGACCAGCGATTGAAGTTGGCGCGGCCTTCCGCCTCGAAGCGCTGGACGTTTGAGGTCTGCTCGTCCATGCGGGAGCGGACGCTGAACGTATAGGTGCTGTTGGGCGAGTAGCTGGCGCTCGCGACGTAGTCGGAACGCGGCTTGTCGAGGCCGGACGCAAGACCGGTATTGATGGCGTCCTGAACCGCATAGGAGTTCATGCCGAACAGCTGGTAGGACTGGCCGAACAGCACCTTGACGGCACCGCCCCTGTCGAACTGCGTGGTGGCCTGCACACCGACATTGGCGCGGCCGCCGCCCTCGACCCGGTCGTAACCGGAGAACTTGTCGACGCTGAACAGGTTCGAGGTGTCGAACACCATGCTCTGCGCATCCTCATTCGGAAGCTTGCCGGCATAGGTCTCGTTCGGCCGGATGATGATCTGCGCGATCGGCTCGATGGTGGTCGAGCCCCAGGGCTGAATGTTGATGAAGGGATAGCGGTATTCGAGACCGACGGTCGGCATCAGGCGGAACGCCTGGGTGTCGCCGACGGGCAGGTAGTTCGACACGCCCGGCTGGTTGGAGACCGAGGAGTTGATGGCGTCGGCGCGCAGAATCGCGAACGGCGTCCATATCTCGCCGAACGGATCGGTGAAGGACTTGCGCCACTGCGCTTCCGCGCTCAGGCGGGTGTAGGTGCCCGGGAAGCCGCGCAGCAGGCACTGCGAAGGCGTGCGCGCAAGCGGGTCGGCCGACGCCGTCGTGCACAGGCTGTTGGTGTTGGCGAGCGTCGTGGTCGGATCGAACGCCGCGCTGTCACGCGACAGGTTCACGAAATTGGTCTTGTAGCTGAACTCGCCGCCGAACACCGGATAGTTGAGGACGTTCGAATAGTCGATCACGGGGTAGACGACCGGCACCTGGCTCTGGTTGCCCGAGAAGCTCAGCCAATACATCGTACGCGCGTCGAAGAAGCTGCGATTGCCGACGCCGGTCAGATAAAGCTGCGACAGCGCATCCGTCGGCAGGCTCAGGAACGATCCGAGCGGATCGCGGTAGGCCGACAAGCGGTAGTCCGACATGAAATAATAGTCGGAGAGCAGGACGCCGTCCCAGCCCCAGACCCATTTGTCGTTGAGTGCGAACTGGCCCTTGGTTTCGACGCCGCCACGGAACTGGCGCTCGCCCGGCAGACCGGCGAACTTGCTGGGGTCAAGCTGGTCGATGCCGTAAACGCGGATCTGATAGGCGCCGTCCATCAGGCGCTGGCGGAACTCGGCCTGCAGCAGCACGCCCTGCTTGGACGTGACACGCGGGCTGAAGGTCGCGTCCATATCGGGCGCGATCGCCCAGTAAAATGGGACTTCGAGGCCGTAACCGAACGCCGAGTACGAGCTGAAGCCCGGCATCAGGAAACCGGTCTTGCGCTTCACGGTCGGGTCGGGCGTCGAGAAGTAGGGCATATAGGCCAGCGGCACGCCGAAGAATTCGAGCTGGGCGGTCTCGAAGTACAGCATCTTTTCCTGCTGGTCGTGGATGATGCGCGCACCCTTGACCTGCCACAGCGGCGGCTTCTTCGGATCGTCCCTGCACGGCGCGCAGGCCGTGTAGACGCCATTCTCGAACACCGTGTAGTTGCCGCTGGAACGGTCGGCGCGGCTCGCGGCCATGCGGGTCTGGTCGGCGGTGTCCACGCGCAGCGAATCGACGAAACCGTCGCGGTAGTCGTCGGAGAGATCCATGATCTCGGCATAGGTGATCTTGCCGTCGGCATCCGTCATGCGGATGTTGCCTTCGGCATGCAGGCGCTTGGTCTTCTGGTCGTAGATGACCCTGTCGGCCTCGACGCTGGTGCCGTTGTAGAACAGCTGGACGTTACCGACCGCGGAGACGCGCGAGTTGTTGTAGTCGTAGTCGACCTCGGTCGCCTGCACCAGCATCTGGTTGTCGTTGGCGACCTTCGGCGGCTTCGGACGCGGCGGCAGCGGATTGTAGGTGAAGCTCTGCGCGCCAGCCGGCGTCACGGCGGCAACGCCGATCAGACCGCCGAGCGATGCCGCGGCGGCGAGAGCAAGCAGGAGCCTGCGGATGGACAAGCCGCACCCGTTCGCGCGCACCACAGTGCGCCGCGTCAAACGAGACACGGGTCCTTGGCGGACGGCCGTCACTATCCGTCCTCCTGATACAGCAAGGCCAAAAAGCCGGTGAGGCCGCCCACCACTGCGGGCAACCACGCCGCAGCGATCGGATGCATCAATTCAGCCTTGCTCAAGTCTTCAGTCACTTTCGACAGAACGTAGAGCAGAAAGCCTGCGCCCACGCCACTCAAAACCATCTTCTGTACGCCGCCCATCCGGAAGAAGCGCAACGACACGGATGCCGCCAGCATCACCATCGCTGCGAGCAAAAACGGCTGCGCCAGAAGCTTGTGATACTGGAGTCGATATCCGGCTGTCGCGAAGCCCGAGCTCTCGGAGGAGCGGATGTAGCTCGGTAGTTGCCAAAAGGACACAGTCTCGGGTGTGGAAAAGCTGTTGCGGACCTGTGCCTCGGTCAACGTCGTCGGAATCTCCAGCCGCGCCTGGTCGACCGGCGGCGAGTCCAGTGTGAAGCGCCGCACGGTCCTGAACAGCCAATGGCCGTCCTCCAGCGCCGCCTCGCGTGCCTCGATCCGCTCCTTGAAATGCCAATCCGTATCGAATCGGAACAGGGTCAGCCCGGTCAGCCGGACGCCCTGCTGCTCGCTGCGCGCGGCGTTGATGATGACCTGGCCGTCATCGGTGACCTGATTGAGCCAGAAGCCCGAGGCGTCCTGAATGCCGCCGCCGGGAGCCGAGCCAAACAGCTCGGCCTCCATGCGCTTGGAGAGCTCGCGCAAATTCGCCGACATCGGATTGTAGGCGACGGTAGCGATCACCCCGATCAGGAGCGCGCTGCCGAGCGCGGGCGAGATGAACTGCCACGCGGAGATGCCGGCGGCGCGCGCGACCACGAGCTCGAGCCGGCGGGAGAGGGCGAGATAGCAGGTCATGGCGCCGATCAGCATGCAGAACGGCGTCAGCTTCTCCAGCAGTTGTGGCACGCGGAACAGCGAGGTCTCGGCCACCATAATCGCGGAGGCCGACGCGAGGCCGGACGTCTTGCGCACCATCTCGATGTAATCGACCAGCACCAGCAGCAGGAAAATGCTCGCGAACACGCCGAGCGCGGCGACGACGAAGCGGCCGGCGAAATAGCGCCCGAGCGTGTTGGTGAGCATGCTCATGCGGTGGCCGGCCGCCCGAATAGCCGCGCGATGCGCGCGTTCGACCTGTTGATGGCCTCCATGAGACGGGCGGGTGGTTCGACCACGATGCCGCCGACGATCAGCCAGATGCCGGCGCCGATCGCGGTCGCCAGCATCGCGTATTGGACGAGTGCCGCGAACGGCGATTTCACGGCCATCACCGAGCAGGCGAAGCCCGCCATGCGCAGGCCGAACACCGCGATCACCGAGCCGCCGATCGAGAAATTGCGGCTCTGGCGCGTGGTGCGCGGCGCGCCGAGGAAGGCGAAGGTCAGCGCCGCAAAGGCGAACGGATAGAGCGGCGCCATGATGCGGTCATGCAGCTCGGAACGGAACTGCCCGGGGACCGCTTTGTAGACCGGGTCGTCCTCGGGCGGTGCAAACAGTTCCCAGAGATAGCGCTCGCGGATGCCGAGGGTGACGTCGTGGCCCTGGCTCGAGAATTTCGACATGTCGAAGCCGTAGCGGCCGAACGCCACCAGCGCAGGATCGCGCTTGCCGACCTCGAATCGCTGGAGATTGCCGTCCTTCAGTACCAGGAACGATCCGTTGTCGTTCTTCACGACCTCGCCATGCTCGGCGACAATGGAGACGCGCTCGTTCGGATCGCGGCGATCGTCGATGAAGATGCCGGCGAGGATGCCGCCGGGCTGGCGCTCGCGGATCCGGATCGTCAGGTTCTTGTCGAGCTGGGCGAAGCGGCCGGGCTGCAGGATGTTGGTGAGAACGTCGGCGGTGATTTCGGCGTCCCACTGCTTGATCCGCCGCATGCCGTCGGGGGCGAGATAGGCGGCGATGAAGGCGACCAGTAGCGCCACCACGCAGGTGGCGTAGAAGAACGGATAGAACAGCCGGAACGGCGAGAAGCCAGCGGCATTCATCACGATGATCTCGGAATCGGTCGCCAGCTTGTTCAGCGTGTGCGAGATCGCGATCATCAGCGCGATCGGCGAGATGATCAGGACCAGCGCCGGGATAACGAGGCTGGTGATGCCGAGGAAGGTGAGGATGGTCTGACCCTGGCTCGTCATCAGGTCGATGCCGCGCAACGCCTGCGTAATCCAGATCACGCCGGTGAGGCTGACCAGGACCAGCGCAAACGACGCCAGCGTCGTGCGGAAGATATACCTGTCGATCGACCCCATGCGCTACCGCACGATCCCCACCAAAACCCCAATGCAGTCACGGGAATTTCCGGCTGTCCGACCCATCCCGGAAGGGGATCCCCAGGGTCGCGCAGCCATCTCGTCCGCCGGCTTACTTTCTCACTACCATCCCTTTGATCCGTCAACAAAATGGCTGGCCCATGGCACCCTCAATATATGGTTAATATTTCCCTCGTTGTTGCCTGGCGGCCACGGGGGATGCTTGGCATCTGCCGGCCCGGTGGCCCATAGTGCTCAAAGTCTGCTGAATCGCCGTTGAGGTCCCGGCCCTTGGGCTGACCTGCCGAACGGTAAAAAGCCCCATGTTTTTGAGGAGTTACCCCATGTCCGATGCCGTTAAGGTCGGCTTTGTCCCGTTGTCTGCCGCCCCCCTTGGCATCATGGTCGTGTTCTGCGACGACAATCTGAAGGTCGGCCCGGCGACGGCCAAGTCGTTGGGCGGTGCCAACGAAGTCGTGAAGCGGGCAGCCACCGCCGCCGCCTTCAAAGGCAAAAGCGGCGCCGTCCTGGACATCCTGGCGCCGGAAGGGGTGAAGGCCACCCGTCTGATCGTGATTGGCGCCGGCAAGGCCGCAAGCCTGAAGGCGAACGACTTTCTAAAATTCGGCGGCGTAGCGGCGAGCAAGCTTGGCTCCGGAACCGCTGCCATGACCATCATGGCGGAACTGCCCGATGGCGCGTTGGCGAGCGAGCCGGCGGTCGCGATCGCCTCGGGCCTGCGGCTGCGCGCCTACAAGTTCGACCGCTACAAGACCAAGAAGAAGGACGGCGAGGAGGAGGGCTCTCGCGCCGACGTCTCGTTTGCGGTCGGCGACGTCGCCGCGGCGAAGAAGGCGTTTGCCTCGGCCGGTGCGATCGTGGACGGCGTGATCATTGCGCGCGACCTCGTCAACGAGCCGCCGAACGTGCTGTATCCCGAAGAATTCGCGCGCCGCGCCAGCCAGCTCCGCAAGCTCGGCGTCAAGGTCGAGGTGCTCGACGTCAAGGCGATGGACAAGCTCGGTATGGGCGCGCTGCTCGGCGTCGGCCAGGGCTCGGCGCGGCCGAGCCGCACCGTGATCATGCGCTGGGACGGGGCTAAGAAGGGCGAGGCGCCGGTTGCCTTCGTCGGCAAGGGCGTCTGTTTCGACACCGGCGGCATTTCGATCAAGCCGGCCGGCAGCATGGAGGACATGAAGGGCGACATGGGGGGAGCTGCCTGTGTCGTCGGCCTGATGCATGCGCTCGCGGCGCGCAAGGCCAAGGTCAACGTCGTCGGCGCCATCGGCCTCGTCGAGAACATGCCCGACGGCAAAGCGCAGCGTCCGGGTGACATCGTCACCTCGATGTCGGGCCAGACCATCGAGATCATCAACACCGACGCGGAAGGCCGCCTGGTGCTTGCCGATGTGCTCTGGTACGTCGCCAAGAAAACCAAGCCGAAATTCATGGTGGACCTGGCGACGTTGACCGGTGCGATCCTTGTGGCGCTCGGCACCGACCATGCCGGCATGTTCTCCAACAATGACGAGCTTGCCGAACGTCTGCTGACGGCCGGACTCGAGAGCGGCGAGAAGGTCTGGCGCATGCCGCTCGGCCCCGAATACGACAAGCTGATCGATTCACAATTCGCCGACATGAAGAACACCGGCGGCCGCCATGGCGGCTCGATCACCGCGGCACAGTTCCTCCAGCGTTTCGTCGACGGCACGCCCTGGGCGCATCTCGACATCGCCGGCACCGCGATGGGCGCGCCGAAGACCGACATCAACCAGAGCTGGGGAAGCGGCTATGGCGTGCGGCTTTTGGACCGTCTGGTGGCAGATCATTACGAGCGCAAATGACCCAAAATGACTGAAGTGCTGTTCTATCATCTGCAAAACATGACGGCGGAGAACGTCTTGCCGCCGCTCCTGGAGAAATCGCTGGAGCGCGGCTGGCGCGTCGTGGTGCAGTCGACCTCGCCCGAGCGCGCCGATGCGCTCGATGCGCATCTATGGACCTACCGCGACGATTCCTTCCTGCCGCACGCGACATGGCGCGTGAACGATGCCGCCGAGCAGCCGATCGTGCTGGCGTTCGAGGAGCACAATCCAAACGGCGCCCAGGTCCGCTTCCTGATCGACAACGCCGCAATGCCGCAGGACTGTCAGAGCTACGCGCGCATGGTGCTGCTGTTCAATGGCGACGATCCGGACGCGCTGGCTCTGGCCCGAAGCGCCTGGACGGATTGCAAGGCGCGAGGATTTGATGTCACCTATTGGCAGGCCGACGAGCGCGGCCGGTGGCAGCGGCGGAATTAGCCGCCGTTCGCAATTAATGATAATTTGCACTTTTCGGGTCAGGTTGGCTTCGGTCACCTTGATGCCGCAAAGTGATGTTGGGACAATTGCTTAGGGCTGGTCCTTCACGCGGGGAATTTGGTTTATCGTGCGACATCAAAAGCTTCCCAGGTCGCTCATATTTGCGTTGGCTGCCGTAGCACCGCTGATCGCGGGCTGCTCGAGCGCCCCCGACCTGTTGTCCAAGGATGCCGAATGGTTTCAGAAGCCCGGCCGCCTGTTCATCAAGAACATCTCGATCGAATCGCCGCCGCTGACCCCCGACACGCCGGTTAAGGCCGACGATCTGGTCAGCGCCGACGGCGCCTGTCCCGGTATGGCGCCTCCCGGGCCGGCTGATGCCAACGCGTCGACGACTCCGCCGGCTCCGTCCGGCGGCACCGTCGCACTCGGCCATACCGAATGCGACGTGGTGCGCGGCATTGGTGCGCCCTCGAACGTCAACCTCTCCAACGATGCTGCAGGCCGGCGTGTCGCCGTGGTGACCTGGACGACCGGCCCGCGTGCCGGCATTTACACGTTCACCGCCGGCCGTCTGTCATCGATCGAGGGCACGCCGGAGCCGCCCGTGATGCCGAAGGCGGCCAAGCCGAAGGCGAAGAAGAAAGCTGCAACTTAAGGCTCCGAGCGGCGCCGGTCACTGGATCGGCGCGATTGATGCGGCCGGCAATGAGATCGCTCAACAGCGCCGTGCTGTCGCGGTACGGCACATGCTGAATCTCGATGCCCGCCATGGTTTGAAAAAACTCGCCCGCCAAATGGGTGGAGGTGCCCACTCCCGCCGAAGCGAAGGTGAGGCGAGGCAAATGCCTGCCCGTTTGTTAACCAGCCGCTTCGTCAAACTGCGCACTCGCCTCGAGCCATTGCTCCTCGGCGCGCGCCAGCGCGTCCGACGCATTCACACGTGCTTTCGACAATTGCGCGGCTTGCTTGGGGTCGCGGGTGAACATGTCGGGGAGGGTCAGCGCAGTGTCGATTTTGGCGATGATCTCGCTGACGCGGGCGATCTCGGCCTCGGCTTCCGCGATGCGCTTCTTCAATGACCCGCGGTTGTCTGATCTTTGACGCTGCGGCTTTTCGCTCGCGGTGCTGCGCTCGCGCGGGGAGGCTTCCGCGTTGCGCGACGACAGCACCAGGCGGCGATATTCGTCGAGGTCGCCGTCGTAGTTCGTCACGGTGCGATCGGCGACTATCCAGAGCCGGTCGGCGCAGGCCTCGATCAGATAGCGGTCGTGCGAGACCATGATGACCGCGCCGGGAAATTCGTTGATGGCCTCGGCGAGCGCGGCACGGCTGTCGATGTCGAGATGGTTGGTCGGCTCGTCAAGGATGATCATGTTGGGGCCGAAGAAGGTCGCAAGTCCCAGCAGGAGCCGCGCCTTCTCGCCGCCCGACAGTTTGCCCACCTTGGTGTCGGCCGCCTTGCCGGAAAAACCGATCGCGCCGGCGCGGGCGCGCACCTTGGCCTCGGGCGCATCGCCCATCAGCTTGCGCACATGGTCATAGGCCGAGCCGTCCTCGTTCAACTCGTCGAGCTGGTGCTGCGCGAAATAGGCGATCGACAGCTTGTCGGCGCGCGTCACTCTGCCGGAGAACGGCGCAAGGCGCCCGGCAAGCAGCTTGACCAGCGTCGACTTGCCGTTGCCGTTGGCGCCGAGGAGCGCGATGCGGTCATCATTGTCGATGCGCAAGGTGACGCGGCCCAGCACTGGCGTATTGGGATCGTAGCCGACCGAGGCGTTGTCGACGGCGATGATCGGCGGCGACAGGATCTTCTCGGGAGCGGGAAAGCTGATCTCGCGCACATCCTCGGTGACCAGCGCCGTGATCGGCTTCAGCCGCTCCAGCATCTTCACGCGAGACTGCGCCTGGCGCGCCTTCGACGCCTTGGCCTTGAACCGATCGACGAAGGCTTGCAGCCGCGCGCGTTCCGCCTCCTGGCGCTTGACCTGCTTGGCATCGAGCAGCTCGCGCGCGGCGCGCTGCTCCTCGAAGGAGGAGTAAGAGCCGCGGTAGAGCGTGAGCTTGCCACGCTCGAGGTGTAGGATCTGGTCGACCGAGCTCTCCAGCAGGTCGCGGTCGTGGCTGATCACGATCACCGTGCGCGGGTAATGCGCCAGATGATCCTCGAGCCACAGCGTGCCTTCGAGGTCGAGATAGTTGGTGGGCTCGTCGAGCAGCAGCAGATCGGGTGCAGCAAACAGAGTCGCAGCGAGTGCCACGCGCATCCGCCAGCCGCCGGAAAATTCGGCACAGGGGCGAACCTGATCGGCCGCGGAAAAACCGAGGCCTGAGAGAATCGCGGCGGCCCGGCTTGGTGCCGAATGAGCGTCGATGTCGACGAGCCGGGTCTGGATCTCGGCGATCCGGTGCGGATCGATCGCGCTTTCGGCTTCACGCAGCAACGCGTCGCGTTCGAGATCGGCCTTGAGCACGACCGAGATCAGGCTGTCGGGGCCGTTCGGCGCTTCCTGGGCGAGGCTGCCGACACGCCAGCGCGGCGGCAGCGTGACGGAGCCGTGTTCGGCCGCCAGCTCGCCGCGGATGATCTTGAACAGCGTCGACTTGCCGGTGCCGTTGCGTCCGACCATGCCGACCCGTGAACCGGGCGTGATCTGCACGGAACTCTGGTCGATCAGGAGGCGTCCGGCGAGGCGGACCGAAAGGTCGGTGACGGAAAGCATGCGGCCTTGTCACCGCAAGGCGCCGCGAACGCAACCCGTTTTTGCGTCTGCCCGTTAGTGCGAGTCGTCCTCGGGGTCGCGCTTCTTCAGTTCGCTCATCAGCTGTTCGAGATGCGTCGGGAGCCGGGACTCGGGGCGAAGGCATTGCTGGAGCCGCTCGCCCACGGCATCGCGAATCCAGCGGCTGGTGCGCCGGTCGATCTGTTCGATGTCATCGGCGAAGAGGCTAGTCATCAGCGGGGTTCCATGCTTCACAATAACGACACAGTACCAAGTCTCTGACCGTAAAATTGTTTCGCCCGCAGCGGGCTGCCGGACATTCTAGTAAAAATTGTATTAATTTCGTCGTGAAGGCCAAGGGCCGCCCCAACGCAAAGCCCCGGCGGGGGCACGCCGGGGCTTCTCTTGGAAGGTACCTGGGGGACGGTAGGTACCCTTTGGAAGGTGCTGTCGCTCTCAGTAGCAGCGGTTGATCAGCCGCCAGCGGGGTCCCCAGGGGGTCGGGATCAGCCGGCGCACGTAGCAGCCGCCATAGCCGTAGGAGACGGGGCCACCGGCATAGAAGCGCGGTCCACCCCAGCCGTGGCCGTGATGCCAGCCGCCGCCGTGCCAGCCCCAGCCGCCATGCCAGTGAGCGGAGGCAGAGGTCGGTGCCAGCGCGGCACCCAGCGCGACCGCGGCAACTGCGGCAAGCGAAAGTTTCCTCAACATGGTGATCTCCTCAGAACTGTCGGCGCGGGCCTGCGCGTCGATGGAAAGGCCGCCGAAACGGTTTGCCTCGTGATCAGCTTTCGTTTCGATAGGCGACACCTTATGCCGGCGCGGCTGAACCAAACCCTGATGATGGGTTCAGATTGGGTTCATCTGGGTGAAATTGGTGTAATCCCGGGTGAAATCTTGGACCTTGGCCCTGCGGCGAAGCGCCCGTGAGGGCGTTCCGGCGGTCGCTTGCCGTTCGGCAACGGCGCCGATATAAGCCCGGCAACTCCGAACCACCGCTTTCTCCTCAAGGGACAAGATCATGGCCATCGAACGCACTTTCTCGATTATCAAGCCCGATGCGACCGCGCGTAACCTGACCGGCGCGGTGAACGCCGTGATCGAAAAAGCGGGCCTGCGCATCGTCGCGCAGAAGCGCATCCGCATGACCAAGGAGCAGGCCGAGACCTTCTATGCCGTCCACAAGGAACGCCCGTTCTTCGGCGAGCTCGTCGAATTCATGACCTCGGGTCCGGTCGTCGTCCAGGTGCTGGAAGGCGAGAACGCCGTTGCCCGGTATCGCGAAGCAATGGGTGCGACCGATCCGTCCAAGGCGGCCGACGGCACCATCCGCAAGCTCTACGCAAAGTCGATCGGCGAGAACTCCGCGCATGGCTCGGACGCGCCGGAGACGGCTGCGATCGAGATCGCGCAATTCTTCTCGGGCAACGAGATCGTCGGCTGATACAACAGCCGATAAGCTAAGGCGGCGGGGCGAAAGGACGCATTGTGAACTGGCTTTGGCAGATCTTCGATCCCGCTACGATCGGGGCATTCTTCACCCAGTTTCGCAATGAGATGGCCGAACCGACCTTCTGGATCGCGGTCGGCAAGATCATCTGGATCAACGTCCTGCTCTCCGGCGATAATGCGCTGGTGATCGCGCTCGCCTGTCGCGGCCTGAAGCCGCGACACCGGCTGTGGGGCATGGTGCTCGGCGCCGGCGCCGCGGTGCTGCTGCGGATCATCTTCACCGGCATCGTCGCCAGCCTGATGGGGCTGCCGTACCTCAAGCTGGTCGGCGGCCTCGCGCTGATCGTGATCGCGGCAAAGCTGCTCGTGCCCGAAGAGGAGGGCGAGGACGACGTCGAGTCGGCCTCGCATCTGTGGCACGCCGTGCAGATCGTCGTCATCGCCGACATCATCATGAGCCTCGACAACGTCATTGCCGTGGCCGCCGCCGCCAATGGCAGCGTGCCGCTGCTGATCCTCGGACTTGCCATCAGCGTTCCGCTGATCGTCGCCGGCGCGGCGCTGATCATGGCGTTGCTCTCGAAATTGCCGGTTCTGGTATGGGCCGGCGCGGCGCTGCTCGGCTGGATCTCGGGCGAAGTGATCGCGACCGATCCCGGCATCGCGCCGAAGCTGCACACGCTGTTCGACGGCCCGCTCGGCGCATCGCTGGATTCGATACTCGCCGCCTTGCGCATTCCGCCGCAATTCACCCATGGCGGCGGAGGCGGCGAATATCTCTGCGCGGCACTCGGTGTGGTCGTCGTGCTCGTGGTCGGCACCATCTGGCGCCGCCGGAGCCTGGGCCAGGCGGCGCTCGATTCCTCCGAGCGGCACGCCAAGGTCTCGGCGGAGTAATCTCCGGGGCATGACCAGTTTCGCCGGCCTCTTCCCGGCGGGAAGGTCCAGCGTCATTCCCACAAGGTTGCGGTAGCGGCCGTGTCTGTACTTATTGCTGCAAACCGGAAGCTGCTCAGAGATGCCATCGCGAGCCAATTGCCGTCCTATTGCTGTTGCTGCCGCCGCCGTCAAATCGCGCCCGAGGTTCGCCAGACCTACAGCTTTCGCGGCCTCCGTGGCGTCCATTGCCTTGTTCAGCGACGGCCATGTTTACCGCGCCAGCGCGCAAAGTGCTGTGCCTGCGACCGAGCGGGGAACAACGTTGCCGGCGGTGACCGTCACCGCAGACGTGCCGAAGCAGCGTGCAAGCCTGCGTTCCAATCCAGGCCGAAGGGCGGGCCGTGAAAGTTTGCCCGCAAGCGAGCGGGCCAAGTTGCAGGCGGAGGCGGTCCCTGCTGCTCCGAAGCCGGGTGCCCTGCCGCCGTCCTACGCAGGCGGGCAGGTCGCCCGTGGAGGCCAGATCGGCCTGCTGGGCAACAAGGATTTCATGGATACGCCGTTCAACATGACCAGTTACACGGCGAAGAAGATTGAAGATCAACAGGCCACCACGGTAGCCGACGTTGTCAGCAACGACCCTTCGGTCCGTTAATGGGATGGTCCGGCCGTGCTCCTGCCCCGCCAGCAAGCGAAGCTGGCAAGGGGCGCCACAGACAAGGAGCACGCCATGTCTCAGACACCCAATACCGCGATGGCCGTGATCGGCATCGATATCGGCAAGAACTCGTTCCACGTCGTGGGCCACGATGCGCGCGGCGCCATCGTGCTGCGGCAAAAGTGGTCGCGTGGCCAAGTGGAAGCGCGGCTCGCCAATATACCGCCTTGCCTGATCGGCATGGAAGCCTGCGTCGGCGCACATCACCTGAGCCGCAAACTCGCATCGCTTGGTCACGATG